>NZ_WHJC01000006.1 GCF_009295725.1 Clostridium tarantellae | reverse complement strand
AAATAAAAAGGCAATTAAAATTGCCTTTTCTTTACTGTTGATTTTGTTCTTCCGAATCTTTTATAGCATCTTTTCTTGAAAGATTTATTCTACCTTGTGAATCAATTTCTGTTACTTTAACTAAAATTTCATCACCTACAGATACTATATCTTCAACTTTATTAACTCTATTAACATCTAATTTAGAAATATGAACTAATCCTTCTTTACTTGGTAAAATTTCTACAAAAGCTCCAAACTGAGCTATCTTAGTTACCTTACCTAAATAAACTTCTCCCGCTTTAACTTCTTTAGTTAAACCTTCTATTATCTTTATAGCCTGCTTAACACCTTCCATTTCAGTTGATGTTACAAAGACTTTTCCATCTTCTTTTATGTCAATTTTTACACCAGTATCAGCAATAATTTTATTAATTACTTTTCCCCCAGCACCTATAACATCTCTTATTTTTTCAGGATCGATTTGCATTGTTGCTGTTTTTGGTGCAAAAACTGAAACTTCTTCTCTTGGAGTAGGTATGCATTCTTGTATTTTATCTAAAATCATAAGTCTAGCTTTTTTTGCATCATTTATAGCATTTTTAATTATCGTATTTGATAATCCTGCTATTTTAGTATCAACCTGTATGGAAGTTATTCCTTCAGTTGTTCCAGCAACTTTAAAGTCCATATCACCAAAGAAATCTTCTATACCTTGTATATCTGTTAATACTTCTTCTTCTATTAAATCTTCAGAAGTTATTAATCCCATAGCAATACCTGCTGCTGGTCTTTTTATTGGAACACCCGCATCTAATAATGCTAGTGTACTACCACAAACTGATGCCTGTGATGTTGAACCATTTGAACTTAAAACCTCTGATACTAATCTTATAGTATAAGGAAATTCTTCTTCTGAAGGAATTAACGGTTCTAAAGCTCTTTCTGCTAAAGCTCCATGACCTATCTCTCTTCTTCCTGGACCTCTCAACGGTCTTACTTCTCCAACACTATATGCTGGGAAATTATAATGATGCATATATCTCTTAGATTCTTCTTCACCAATACCATCTAATATTTGAATTTCTCCTATTGCACCTAATGTAGCAACAGTCATAACTTGAGTAAGACCTCTTGTAAATATTCCAGTACCATGAGTTCTAGGAAGAACGTCTACTTCACAGGTAATAGGTCTTACTTGATCAAAAGCTCTTCCATCTGGTCTTCTCTTATCATTTAATAGCATATTTCTTACTATTTTCTTTTGTAATCCATATACTACTTCTCCAATATCTGACATATTATCTGGATATTTGTTATCAAATTCTTGTGAGATTTTTTCTTTCACTATATCCATAGCATTATTTCTCTCATCTTTATCAGTTATATACATAGCTTCTTTTATCATATCAAAAGCAAATTCTTTAACTTCTTGTTCTAAAGTTTGGTCTACTTTATATATTTCTGGAACCTTTTTTTCTTTTCCAAACATTTTCATTGCTTCTTCTTGGAACTTAACTATTTCCTGACATTTATCAAATCCAAACATGATAGCATTATACATAATATCTTCTGGTATCTCATCTCCACCAGCTTCTATCATCATTACTCTATCTTTAGTAGCACATACTGTTAATTGTAAAGTGCTTTTTTCTCTTTCTTTTGATGTAGGATTTAATATAAATTCTCCATCTATTAATCCAACTTGAACTGTTCCTACTGGTGTAGCAAAAGGTATGCTTGATAAACATAATGCCATTGATGCTGCATTAATTGCTAATATTTCAGGTAAGTTATCATTTTCTACTGAAACAACTGTACATACCACTTGAACATCATTTCTATATCCTTTTGGAAATAATGGTCTTAATGGTCTATCAACAGCTCTCCCATTTAAAATAGCTTTTTCTGAAGGTCTTCCTTCTCTCTTTATAAAACCACCTGGTATCTTACCTACTGCATATAATCTTTCTTCATACTCAACACTTAAAGGGAAAAAATCTATACCTTCTCTTGGTTTTTCTGATGCATTAACATTAGTTAATATAACTGTATCTCCATAACTCATAAAAATAGCTGCATCTGAAAGCATTCCTATTTTTCCCATCTCTACTTTCATAGTTCTTCCTGCTATAGATGTTTCATGTATATGGTTCATATAAATACCTCCTTTCGGTATAAAAAACTAAAATTTGTAAAACTTAATATTTTTAAAATAATAGAGCGGCATAACCGCTCTACTAAAATTATCTTCTTAATCCTAATTCTTTGATGATAGCTCTATATCTTTCGATATCTTGCTCATATAAGTAGTTTAATAAACCTCTTCTTTGTCCTACCATCATTAAAAGACCTCTTCTTGAATGGTGGTCTTTCTTATGAGTTCTTAAATGATCTGTTAATGAATTGATTCTCTCAGTTAATAATGCGATTTGCACTTCTGGTGAACCAGTATCTCCCTCATGTCTTCCAAATTTAACGATTATTTCTTGCTTTTTAGCCTTATCCATGTGTAAACACCTCCGTAAAATTATCCCCTAGTTCCAAGATTAAAGACGGCAAACCTTAAATCTTAGAGTTAGGTTCCTTCTGATTATATCAAAAGTAATTTTAATTGTAAATAAAGTTTTATAATTAAATTTTTATATTTCTTAGCTTTGCAAAATTTTTATCTTTTTCTAATTGATTCTTTAAATCATTTAATGAATTAAATTTTATTTCATCTCTTATATATTCTATAAAATAAACCTTAACTTCATTATCATATATACTTTCTGAAAAATCTAATATATATGTTTCTATAGTAATATTGTCTCCATTTACAGTAGGATTATTCCCAACTGAAGTAATTCCCTTCAGGAACTTCCCTTTACATTCTAAATTAGTATAATATACTCCTTTTTTAGGAATAATCATGTTTCTATCTATTTCCATATTAGCTGTTGGGAATCCTATAGTTCTTCCAATTTTTCTTCCATGTATAACTTTCCCACTTAACATAAATGGTCTAGTTAAAAGCGTATTGGCTTCTTCAACACTACCATTAGATATCATTTGTCTAATTCTAGTTGAACTTATAACCTCATATTTCCATAGCATAGCTTCCATAACATAAAGTTCAAAATCTAATTTTTCACTTAATTTTTTAAGTAATTCCAAATCGCCTAAATTTTTATATCCAAATCTATAATTAAACCCAACAACTATACCTTTTATATTATATTGTTCAACTAATTTTTTAATAAAATCTGAAGGATTCATTTTCATAACATGTTCATTAAAGTTAATAAAACAAGCAATATCAATCCCTAGATTTTCTAATAGTTTAATCTTATTTTTGTTATCTATTAATAACTTTGGAGCTTTTTCCTTATTTATAAAAGTTAAAGGATGATTTTCAAATGTATATACCATACTTAATCCATTATTTTTTTTAGCTAAATCTATTGATTTATTTATTAAGCTTAAATGACCTATATGTAGACCATCAAAACTACCTAATGCTACATATACTGACTTTGATTTTATTTTATGAAAGTCATCATTAATTAAAATCATAGGCTACTCCTCTAATAATAACTTTTCTATTTTAAATCCTTCTTCTTCTCTTCTACCCAATCCTAAAAATCTTCCTTTGTTATCATATACTCTAAATAAGATATTTTTTTCTATAGGTTCTATATATAATCTTTTATCAAAAACCTTAACTCCATTAATTAAAAGCTTAGTAAAATTACTATTTATAACTACTTTATCAAATGTACTTAAAGCATCTTCAATACTTATCAAATATTCTTTTATATTATGTTCTGTTAATTCATCTATTTTTACTGAATTATCAATAATAAAATTTCCATTAGCTATTCTACATAAAGCTGTCATTGTAGCTCCAACATTTAAAGTTTTTCCTATGTCATAACATAAACTTCTTATATATGTTCCTTTTGAACAAGTAACATCCATAGATATATTAGGTAGATCAATATTAATATTTTCTATTGAATATATTAATATTTTTCTTGCTTCTCTTTCTACTTCTATTCCTTGTCTTGCAAGTTCATATAATCTTACTCCATTTTTTTTTAAAGCTGAATACATAGGAGGAACTTGCTCAATTGCACCTATAAATTTAGAAATACATTCTAAAACCTGTTCTTTTTTTATATGTGAAGCATCTACTTCACTTAAAATTTTTCCTTCTAAATCATAAGTATCTGTAGTTACTCCCAATTTAAAAGAAACTCTATAAGTTTTTTTATTTTCCATTATATAATCAATAATTTTTGTAGCTTTTCCTAAACATACAGGTAACACTCCCCACGCTTGTGGATCTAATGTTCCTGTGTGGCCTACCTTTTTTTCTTTAGCTACTTTTCTAACCTTAGCTACTACATCAAAAGATGTCATACCTAAATTTTTACAAACGTTTATTACACCATTCATTTTACCAACTCTTTTTCTAAAAGTTTTATTATAATATTTTTTGCTTCATCTAAGCTCTTATTTTTTAAAAATCCTCCTGAAGCTTTAGTATGACCACCGCCACCAAAAGTTTCTGCAATTTTCCTCATATCTAAATCTTCTTTAGATCTTAAACTTACCTTTACTCCCTCTTCTACTTCCTTAAGCAATACTGCTCCTTCTACACCTTTTATTTGATTCCCTAAAGAAACTATATCAGAAGAATCTTCTATTTTAGAATCTATTGAATCAATCATAGCTTTAGAAATTCTCATTATTACTATTTTATTATTACAAACTAATTCCATATCTGATAATACTAATGCTAATAATTTCATTTTATCATAAGGTTTATTATCAAATATTTTTCTATGAATAGCATCATGATTGATATTATTATTTAATAACGCTCCTACTATATTATGAGTTTTTTCTGTTGCATTAGAATATCTAAAGGAACCAGTATCTGTAACTAATGATGTGTAAATACATTTAGAAATATCTTCAGTTATTTCCACACCTAAATCTATTAAAATATCATATATAATTTCTGCTGTAGCAGCTGCATTAGTGTCAATATAATTTACATTTCCATAATTATCATTTGACAAATGATGATCTATATTGATAATTATTCCCTTAAAATCAACTAAATCAGCTGAAACTCTTTCAGCATTTCCACAATCAACAACTATAACACAGTTTGTATCATCTGTAGGTTTAACAGTTTCTCCATTTATTTCCTCAGCATAAGGCAGAAAGCTTAGGTTATCTGCCACTACATCTTTGGAGATAACATAAGCTTCTTTCCCATAACTTCTAATACCTTGAAGAAGTGCTAAAGCACTTCCTAAAGCATCACCATCTGGAGAAACATGATAAGTTATAGCAAATTTATTATTTTCATTTATTGCTTTTATAACATCATGTAATCTCATTTTTTATTTCTCCTTAATTTTATTTAATAAAGAATCTATATGCATACCACGATCTATAGATTTATCTAATTCAAATAATATTTCAGGAGTATATCTTAAATTCATTCTATGACCTAATTCACGTCTTATAAAGCCTGATGAATTTTTAAGTGCTAATAAATTTTCTTTCTTTTTATCCTCATTGTTATCAAAAATACTTACATATACTTTTGCATATCTTAAATCTTTTGTAACTGAAACTTGAGTAACACTTATCATAGAATTTAATCTTGGATCCTTAACATCATTTCTGATGATATCACTTACTTCTTTTCTGACCTCTTCATTAATTCTTCCACCTCTATAGTTAGCCATATAAATCACCTCTTCATATTAAAGTTCTTTTCTTTTTATAGCCTCCATAGTGAATGCTTCAATAATATCTCCTTCTTTGATATCATTAAATTTCTCTATACTAAAACCACATTCATATCCTGTATTAACTTCTTTAACGTCATCTTTAAATCTCTTTAATGATGCTAGCTTTGATTCAAATATAACTATTCCATCTCTTATAACTCTTACATCAGCATTTCTAGTTAATTTTCCATTTAACACATAAGCTCCTGCTATTGTACCAACATTAGAAATCTTAAATGTTTCTCTTATTTCTGCATTACCCAATACTACTTCTTTATATTCAGGTTCTAACATACCAATCATTGCAGATTTAATATCTTCAATAGCATCGTAAATTATTCTATATGTTTTAATTTCTACTCCATCCCTATCTGCAGCAGCTACTGCATTTCCATCTGGTCTTACATTAAAACCTATAACTATTGCATTTGACGCTGCTCCAAGTGTTATATCTGTTTCTGTTATAGCACCAACAGCTCCATGTATAACTCTAACTTTTATGTCTTCAGTACTTAATTTTTCTAAAGAATTTTTTATAGCTTCAACTGAACCTTGTACGTCTGCTTTAACAATTACTGAAAGTTCTTTAACTTTTCCCTCTTTAATTTGAGAATATAAATCTTCTAAAGAAACTCTATGTGAAGCACTAAAGCTTTCTTGTCTTAATTTTTCTTTTCTTGCTTCCGCCATTTGTCTAGCAGTTTTTTCATCTTTAACTACATTAAATCTATCTCCAGCAGCTGGAACTTCTGATAAACCTAATATCTCAACAGGAATTGACGGACCAGCACTCTTTATTTTCTTACCTGAATCATCAAACATTGCTCTTATTCTACCATAAGTTGAACCAACTATTATAGAATCTCCAGTATGTAGAGTACCATTTTGAACTAATAATGTAGCTACTGCTCCTCTACCTTTATCTAATTTAGCTTCAATAACAGTACCTTTAGCTCTTCTTGAAGGGTCTGCTTTAAGTTCTAACATTTCAGAAGTTAAAACTACCATTTCTAATAATGTATCTATATTTTCTTGAGTTTTAGCTGAAACTGGTACTGCAATTACATCTCCACCCCAATCTTCAACTACTAATCCATATTCAGTTAACTCTTGTTTAACTCTATCTGGATTAGCTCCTTCTCTATCCATTTTATTAATAGCTATTATCATAGGAACATTTGCTGCTTTACAGTGATTTATTGCTTCTGCTGTTTGTGGCATTATTCCATCATCAGCTGCAACAACTAATATAACTATATCAGTAATCTGTGCTCCTCTAGCTCTCATAGCTGTAAAAGCTTCATGACCTGGAGTATCTAAGAAAGTTAACTCTTCTCCATTAACATTTACTGTATAAGCACCTATATGTTGTGTAATTCCACCAGCTTCTGATGCAGTAACTTTTTCTTTTCTTATAGCATCTAATAAAGAAGTTTTACCATGGTCAACGTGTCCCATTACTGTTATTATAGGAGGTCTCTTTTGAAGATTTTCTTCATTTACATCCATTTCTTCTTCAAAGCTTTCTAAAGTTGATTCCTCTTCTTTTTTAATTATTCCTACTTCATATTTTTCAGCAACTTTTTCAGCTGTTTTGAAATCAATTTCTTGATTTATTGCAGCCATAATACCTGTGAAAATTAAAGTTTTAATAACATCATTAACTGGTTTTTTTAATTTTTCAGCTAATTCTTTTACAGTTATTGTATCACCAACTTGAATTATTGAAACTTCCTCTTCTTCTTCTTGTTTTCCAGAATTCTTTTTCTTTTTCTTCTTTTTAGCAGCATTATTAACTTCTTCTGCTAATATTTCTTCATATTCTTCAACTATACTTTTAGCATCTGCTGTAGGTAACTTATCTCTATTACCTTCTAATAGTTCTTTTATAAGTTCAGCATCTTCATCTTCTATAACACTCATATGATTTTTTACTTCGATACTAAACTCTTCCATTAAAACATTTATTAAATCTTTACTTAAAACATTTAATTCTTTCGCTAATTCGTATACTCTTATTTTTGACATATATTCACCCCCGAAATTTTATGATGAATTAATTATTATTTTTATAGGTTAAAAGTTTTTTTGCCATATTTTCATCAGTTATACCAATTATATTGATTTCACTTCTTCCTATACTATATCCTAGTTCTTCTTTTGTAAAACCATCTATATATAGTATATTATACATCTGACAATATTTTAAAAACTTTTCTTTAGATCTTTCTGAAATACTATTAGAAAATAAAAATAAATATATTTTCTTTTTATTTATATTCTCTTCACATTTATTATAACCTTCTAAAATATTTCCTGATCTTTTTGCTAACCCTAAAAAATTAAGAAATTTATTCATTTATAATCTCTTCTTTCAATTTAGTATAAACATTTTCTTCTATATTAGTTTGAAGATTTTTATTTAATCGTTTAGCTTTAAAAGCTTTTTCAAAGCACTCTAAATTTTTACAAATATAAGCACCTCTGCCGGATTTTTTACCTGTTAAATCTACAGAAACTTCACCTTCATTATTTTTTACAACTCTAATTAATTCTTTTTTAGGTTTCATTTCCATACACCCATTGCACATTCTCATAGGAATTTTCTTAGGTTTCATAAATTTCACCTCCTAAAGTTTAAAAGAGATTATTCTTCTTCAGCTTTAGATTTGCTTTTTATATCAATTTTCCAACCTGTTAACTTAGCAGCTAATCTTACATTTTGACCTTCTTTTCCTATTGCTAAAGATAATTGTGAATCATCAACTACAACTTTAGCAGATTTATTTTCTTCATCTATAGTAACATCTAATACTTTAGCTGGACTTAATGCATTTGATATATATTCTTCTGGAAATTTGTTCCACTTTATTATGTCTATTTTTTCATTTTTTAATTCGTTAACTATATTTTGAACTCTTACACCTTTAGGTCCAACACAAGCACCCATAGCATCTATTGATTCATCATTTGATAATACAGCTATTTTAGTTCTAGAACCAGCTTCTCTAGCTATGCTCTTTATTTCTACAACACCTTCATATATTTCTGGAACTTCTAATTCAAATAATCTTTTAACTAATCCTGGATGAGTTCTTGATCCTAAAACCATAGCTCCCTTTGAAGTTTTCTTTACTTCAACTATATATAATTGTAATTTTTCATTAAAATTATATAGCTCTCCTAGCATTTGCTCATTAGGGCCTAATATTGCTTCTATTTTTCCTAAATCTACATATACATTTCCTTTTTCTTTTCTAATAACTGTACCAGGCATTATATCAAATTCTTTTTCAGCAAATTCATTGTAAATTACATTTCTTTCTGATTCTTTTATTCTTTGAATTACCATTTGCTTTGCAAGTTGTGCTGCAACTCTTCCAAAATTCTTTGGTGTAACTTCTATTTCAGCTATATCATCAACTTGTAATATAGGATTTATTTGCTTTGCATCTTCTATTGCTATTTCTGTTATATCATCATATACTTCATCAACTACAAGCTTTTGAGCAAAAACTCTTATTTCACCTGTTTTTTCATCACGTTTTACTTTAACATTTTGAGCTGATGTTCCAGCATTAGAATAATTTTTTTTATACGCCGCAATTATAGCATCATCTATAGTTTCTAATAAAGATTCTGCCGTTATTCCTTTTTCTTTTACTATTTCACTTAATGCCCCTAGAAATTCCTCATTCATTATGGCACCCTCCTTTATTAAATCTCCCCTTCAAGGTTTGCTGTCTTAATTTTACATTTAGGAACACTAAAATTATTTCCTTCTATTTCTACAACAATATTATCTTCATTTACTTCTTTTAAAATTCCCTTAATATTTTTTTTGTTCTCTATAGTTTTTGTAAACCCTATGTATATTTCATTTTCTATATATCTACTAAAATGACTATCTTTATAAAGTTTTCTATTAAGCCCTGGTGAAGATACTTCTAAGTAATAAGCATCTTTTATTGGGTCTTTTTCATCTAACATCTCACTTATTCTTCTACTAACTGTTTCACAATCTTTCAAGGAAATTCTTTCATTCGGTTTATCTATATATAATCTTAAATAATATTCATTATTTTCTTTAACATATTCTATGTGATAAAGTTCATACTTTAACTCATTTTCTACAATTGGTAAACAAAGATCTTCAATATTAGCTAAAAGCTGATCCTTTTTCATATTATGCTTCCCTCCTTATTAAATTTTGTAATTATTGTATCCAATAAACATAATACCTATTAATATTAATAGGTATGCAAAAACGCAACTTCTTTCTAAGTTGCGTTACAAATAGAAAGAGCGGGTAAAATTTCCCACTCCCAAATTCAAACTATTAGTAAAAACTTCTATGTTTATCTTATCATAGTAATGCTGATTTTACAAGTGCATTTTACAATTAGCCAAAAAGACTAAGCTGATTACTTTCTTGTAACCCTTCTAAACATCCATGGTTAGTTAATGTTTCTATAACTGTTTTTGAAACTTTAGCTCTAATTCTTAAATCTTCTTTTGATATAAACTCACCATCTTTTCTTGCTTCAATTATATTCTTTGAAGCATTGTCTCCAACACCTTGAAGTGCATTAATAGGTGGTCTTATAGCTCCCTCTTCAATTTTAAATTTAACTGCATCAGATTTATATATATCTACTTTATGAAACTTTAATCCTCTTTTATACATTTCATAAGAAATTTCTAAAATAGTTAATAATCCTTTATCTTTTTGAGTTAGATTATTACCTAAAGTATATAATTCTTGCATTTTAGCTCTTACTGCAACTTCTCCTTTACATATAAGGTCTGCATCAAAATCATCAGCTCTTACAGTAAAATAAGTAGTATAATAAGCCTGTGGATAATATACTTTAAAATATGCAATTCTAACCGCCATCATAACATAAGCAACAGCATGCCCCTTAGGAAACATGTATTTAATTCTTTTACATGATTCTATATACCAATCTGGAACATTATTTTCTTTCATTATTTTTTCATCATCTTCAGTAAGACCTTTTCCTTTTCTTACTTTTTCCATAATATTAAATGCTGTTTTAGGTGGAACTCCTGCATACATTAAATATACCATAATATCATCTCTTGTTGATATACAATCTTTAAGAGTAGTGTATCCTTCTGCAATAAAATATTGCGCATTATTAAGCCAAACATCCGTACCATGAGATAACCCTGATATTCTTACTAAGTCTGCAAAACTAGATGGCTTAGTATCCACTAACATTTGTCTAACAAATTTTGTTCCAAATTCAGGTAGCCCATAACTTCCTACTTCACATTCTAATTCTTCCTTAGTCACTCCTAAAGCATTTGGTGATGTAAATAAACTTATAACTTTAGAATCATTTAAAGGTATATTTTTAGGATCTATTCCTGTTAAATCTTGAAGCATTCTTAATACAGTAGGATCATCATGTCCTAATATATCAAGCTTAAGTAATCTACCACTTATAGAATGATAATCAAAATGAGTAGTTATTATATCTGTTGTTTGATCATCTGCTGGTCTTTGTATAGGACAAAAATTAAATATTTCATTATCATTTGGAACAACCATTATTCCTCCTGGATGTTGACCAGTAGTTCTTTTAATTCCAGTACATCCTATAGTTAATCTTTCAATTTCAGCTTGAGATACTACAATGTTTCTCTCTTGAAGATACTTTTTTACAAATCCATAAGCTGTTTTTTCTGCTACAGTTCCTATAGTTCCAGCCTTAAATGTATAGCCTTTTCCAAATAAAACCTCTGTATACTTATGAACAATTCCTTGATATTCCCCTGAAAAATTTAAGTCTATATCTGGTTCCTTATCTCCTTCAAATCCAAGAAAAGTTTCAAAAGGTATGTCATGACCATCTTTTATATACTTAGTCCCACATTCTGGACAATCCTTATCAGGTAAATCTGCTCCTGAACTTATGGAACCATCTAAGAAAAATTCTGATTTTTTACAATTTGGACAAACATAGTGAGGTGGTAATCCATTTACTTCTGTTATTCCTGCCATAGTTGCTACAAAGGAAGATCCTACTGACCCTCTAGAGCCAACCAGATATCCATCTTCTAAAGATTTTGCCACTAATTTTTGAGCAATTAAATATAGAACTGCATATCCATTGTTTATAATAGAATTTAATTCTTTATCTAATCTTTTTTGTACCACTTCTGGAAGCTTATCTCCATATATTGAATGAACTTTATCTAAAGTCATTTCTCTTATTTCATCTTCTGCTCCTTCTATTTTAGGAGGAAAAGTTTCATCTGGTATTGGTTTTATAGGTTCTATCATATCAGCAATTTTTTGAGTATTATATATAACAACTTCTTTTGCTATATCTTCACCTAAATAATCAAATTCTTTTAGCATTTCATTTGTAGTTCTAAAAAATAATGGTGGTTGATTATCAGCATCATTAAAACCTTGACCAGCCATTATTATTCTTCTAAATGCTTCATCAGTTGGATCTAAAAAATGAACATCACAGGTTGCTATCACAGGTTTTTCTCTTAATTTTCCAAAATCATATATTTTCTTATTTATATTTTTTAATTCTTCTTTATCTTTAACATTTCCTTTTCTTATTAAATATTCATTGTTAGCAATAGGCTGAATTTCTAAATAATCATAAAAAGATGCAATTTCTTCAAGTTCTTCATCTGATTTTCCTTCTAAAACAGCTTTATAAAATTCTCCACCCTCACAAGCTGTTCCTAAAATTAATCCTTCTCTATATTCAGATATTAATGTTTTTGGTAATCTTGGTCTTTTAAAAAAATTATCTAAATGAGCAAAAGATACTAACTTATATAAATTTTTAAGTCCTTTTTGATCTTTAGCTAATATTATTATATGATTTGTAGGCTGTTTTTTTATATCAACATTAGCTAAAAATTCTTCATTTAATTTCTTTATATCATGAATGTCTAATTCATCTTCCATTTTTTTAAAAGAAACTAAAAGAATTTCGGCTGTAGCTTTTGCATCATCCACAGCTCTATGATGATTTTCTAAACTTATTCCTAAATGCTTAGCAACAACATTCAGTTTAGCTCTTTTTAGATCTGGATATAAAAATCTAACTAAAGGAACAGTATCCATAATAGGATTGTTTAATTGCAATCCTGTTACCTGTAAATTTCTTTTTATAAATCCCACATCAAAATTAGCATTATGAGCTACCACCACAGCATCTCCTATAAAATTTATAAAATCAGGTAATATCTCTGCTATACTAGGAGAATCCTTAACCATTTCTTCCGTAATACCTGTAAGTTCAGTTATATTATAAGGTATATGTCTTTTAGGATTTACAAAAGTACTGAAAGTATCAATAATTTTTCCTTCTTTTACTTTTACCGCACCAATTTCAATTATCTTATCATTTTTATTTGAAAAACCAGTAGTTTCTATATCAAATACTACAAACTCATCTTTAAAAGTTTCTCCATTTGCATTTATGACAATAGGTGTACCATTATCTACTAAATACCCTTCTAATCCATATAAAATTTTTATATTATGCTTTTTACCTGCACTTTGAGCATCTGGAAAAGCTTGAACTACACCATGATCTGTTATTGCAACTGCTTTATGTCCAAACTGTGCTGCTCTTTCTATTATTTTTCCAACAGGTGTTATAGCATCCATCGCACTCATATTTGTATGTAAATGAAGTTCTATCCTTTTTTCTTCCGCTGTATCCATACGCTGAATTTTTGACATTTTACATATATCTCTAGCCATAATAACAACTTCTTTAGCATAAGGATCCATAATAGCTTCACCTTTAACTTTACAATGAAGTCCTTTTTTTATGTTTTCTAGAACATATTCTGTGTCTTTAGGCTTCAAAAAACATTTTACAGAAATAGAACTATTATAATCTGTCACATAAAATGTTAAAATTATTCTTCCAGTTTTAGTTTCAAATATGTCTGTTTTAAATATATCTCCTACAATAGTTACAATTCCAGATCCTTCATTTATTTCTAATATACTTATAGCATCTTCCTTAATTATTCTTCCTAAAATAATATTTTCATTTTTAGGCTCATCTTTTGCTCTTGATTCATATTGCTTTCTAACTTGAACATCTTTTGATTTCTCAGCCTTATCCTTTATCTTATTATTTACTTCTAAGCTTCTTACATCTAAAACTTGCTTAACTAGTTCTTCATTTTTAATCTTCTTATATTCTTCATAATCTGAAACTTGTAAGCTTTCATCATATTTAAATAAAATAAATACGTCTATACCAAAGAAATTTTTTATATTTCTTTTTATCAAAATATCAATATTTTTCTTCTTGCTAAATTCACATAAAAATTTGCTTCCACTTATAATTGTTATGTTATTATCTTCAATATGTTTTTTAGATGAAAGTAAAAATTCTTTTATAACTCTATGCTCTTTTATAATATTATCAGAAATATTAACCCAATAATTTTCTACTAAATTTTCTATAGTTATATCAGAAACATCAATATAACATATAAACTCTATATTGATATTTAATCCAATAGCTTCTAATATATACTTCTTTATAACCTGTTCTTGTTCTATATTTATTTTATCTTTAGATTTTAACATAACTCTTAATGTATTAGTTTTTTTAACTAATTGAAACTTATTAATTTCAAAATCTAAATTTTCTAAAAGCTCATTAGATTTAACAACTTTATTAATTTTCCTTATAAAATTTTCGCTCAATACCTTCTGAGCCTCCTTTAAACTAATTTATTATTCTAACAATGTTATCCAAAATATCTACTATAAGTTTAAAGAAGGGATTAAAAATCCCTTCTTATTTTTATAATGTATCTATTATATTAATTAACTCTTCTACTAAATTTTCTTCTTTTACTTTTTTTATAACTTCACCTTTTCTAAATATAAGACCTTCACCTTTTCCACCAGCTATTCCTATATCCGCATCTCTTGCTTCTCCTGGACCATTAACTACACAACCCATTACAGCAACTTTTATATTTTTTTGGCAGTTTGCTAACTTATCTTCCACTTCATTAGCTATTCTTATTAAATCAATTTGCGTTCTTCCACAAGTTGGACATGAAATAAATTCTATTCCATTTTTAACATATCCAAAATTTTTAAGTATCTCTTTTCCAACCTTTATTTCCTCTACTGGGTCACCAGTTAAAGACACTCTTATAGTATCACCTATTCCCTCTGAAAGTAAAGTACCAATTCCTATAGAAGATTTTATAGTACCTCTCCAAATTGTCCCAGCTTCTGTAACCCCAAGATGAAGAGGATACTCCATTTTTGCTGAAGCTAATCTATAGCTGTCAATCATTGTATTTACATTAGAAGATTTTATAGAAACAACTATATTTCTAAAGCTTAAATCTTCTAATATTTCTACATGTCTTGTTGCACTTTCAACTAAAGCTTCTGGTGTTGCTTTTCCATATTTTTTTAAAATATCTTTAGATAATGAACCTGAATTAACTCCTATTCTAATAGGAATATTCTTTTCCATACATGCTTTTGCTACCGTTTCTACTCTATCTTTACTTCCAATATTACCTGGATTTATTCTAAGTGCAGATACTCCATTTTTTATTGCTTCTAAAGCTAATCTATAATCAAAATGTATATCTGCTACCAATGGAATTTCTATTCCTTTAGTAATTTCTTTTATAGCTTCAGCTGCTTCCATATCTAAAACAGCACATCTAACTATATCACATCCTGCATTTTGTAATGCCTTTATTTGATTTATTGTACTTTTTACATCTCTTGTGTCTGTATTAGTCATAGATTGAACAGAAACTCTATAGTCACCACCAACATATATGTTTCCAACTTGAACTTTTCTAGTTTTTTTTCTATCCATTATATGATAATCTCCTCTATTTATAATATAGGAAATATTAAGTCCTTAACTGTTACTATAACCATTAATCCCATAAGCAACATAATTCCTATATAATTTAATCTTTCTATATAAACAGCAGGTATCTTTTTTCTAATTGTCATTTGTATTAATTCTATAAATATTAATCCTCCATCTAACGCTGGTAATGGTAATAAATTAAATACAGCTAATTGCACACTTAAAAACGCCATAAACCACATTAAATTCCAAATGCCTGTTTTAGCCATCTGACCTGACATTTTTATAATAGTTATAGGGCCACCTACATCTGTCTTTAAATTGGCTTCTCCCGTTACTATACTTTTTAACGCTGTAAAAGTTTGAGATATTAAACTTTTTATTTCTAAAAAGCTATGACCAAAACTTTGCAAAAGTGTTGGATTTTTCACTTGCTCAAATGCTATTCCAATTCTTAATCCTCCATCTTCTGTAACAGCAGGTATTATTTCTTTTGTAATTTTTTCTCCACCTCTACTAACCTGTAATTTAATAGGATTACCTTTAGCCATAGCAATTCCAGTAGTTAAATCATTAACAGTATTAATTTTTTTGCCATCAAGTCTTATTAACTCATCACCTATTTGTAATCCTA
Source organism: Clostridium tarantellae (assembly GCF_009295725.1). GTDB lineage: Bacteria > Bacillota > Clostridia > Clostridiales > Clostridiaceae > Sarcina > Sarcina tarantellae. The sequence goes on along the minus strand of NZ_WHJC01000006.1, from coordinate 21,971 downwards.
CTTCTTGTGCTGGCGTTCCATTTGCAACTTCTCCAATTTTTGTTTCAGCATATCCATTATTCATACAAAGTATTGTAAAAATAACTATACCTAAAACCAAATTCATAAAAGCTCCAGCACCAATGACTAAAATTTTTTGTATTGGTGATTTAGAACTAAAAGATCTTTTATCTTTAACTTGTTCTTCTTCACCTAACATTTTTACAAAACCACCAAAAGGTAAAACTCTTAAATTATATTCAGTTTCTTTTCCTTTTACCCCAAATAATTTTGGTCCCATTCCAATTGAAAATTCTTCTACTTTTATACCATTTAATTTAGCTACTATAAAGTGACCTAATTCATGTACGATTATTAATATACTAAATGCTAATATAGCATAAATTATATACAATCTAACCCCTCCTTAATTAACTATATTTATTATAAATAAATTCTCTTACCTGCTTATCTATTTCTAACACATTATCTAAAGTTACCTCTTTATTATAATCGAAAACTTCCATACATTCTTCAATTATTTTTGGTATATGAAGATATTCAATCTTTTTATCTAAAAACAATTCTACACATATTTCATTTGCTCCATTTATTATGGCTGGCATAAGCTTCCCTATCTTTCCTGCTTTATATGCTAAATCTAAACATTTAAACACATTAAGATCTGGCTTTTCAAAAGTTAATTCCTTTAATTCGTAAAAATTCAGCTTTTCACTAATATTGCCTAATCTCTTGGGATAATTCAATGCATATTGTATAGGCAATTTCATATCTGGAACACCTAGTTGAGCTATTACTCCTCCATCTGTATATTGAACCATTGAATGAATTATTGATTGTGGATGAATTACAACTTCTATATTCTCATAAGGACAATCAAATAACCAACGAGCTTCTATTACTTCTAATCCTTTATTCATAAGAGTTGAAGAATCTATTGAAATTTTTCTTCCCATATTCCATTTAGGATGTTTTAAAGCTTTATCCACAGTTACATCTTTGAGCTCATTTAAAGTATATCCTCTAAAAGGTCCACCTGAAGCAGTTAAAATTATTTTATCTATTTTGTTATGAAAATTTCCTTGTAAACTTTGATATATTGCACTATGCTCAGAATCAACTGGCAATATAGATACTCCAGCTTTTAAAGCTTCCGCCATTACAAGTTCTCCAGCTACTACTAATGTTTCTTTATTAGCTAAAGCAATATCTTTCTTATTTTTTATTGCCTCTAATGTAGGTTTAAGTCCTATCATTCCAACAACAGAAGTTACAACTATATCTACATCTGGTAATGTAGCAACTTTAATCATTCCATCCATTCCATATATTAACTCACAATTTATTTCTTCTTTATTTAAAATATTCTTTAATTCATAATAAGATTCTTTATGAGTTATGGCAACAACTTTAGGTGAAAATTCTTTTATTATGTCTAATGTTAAGGTTATATTTTTATGTGCAGTTATTCCTAATAACTGAAATTCATTTTTATGAAATCTCAAAACTTCTAAGGTCTGAGTTCCTATTGAACCAGTAACCCCTAATATAGAAATTTTCTTCATTTATTTATTCCTCCTAAGTTTATAATAAAATTCATTAAAATATTCTTATTTATAGATAAGTATATTTTATCTTATTATTATCTTAAATACAATAATACTTATTCCACTTTTTACCTAAAAGAAGAATTTTTTAAATAATAAATAAACACTACTAAACCTATATAAATAAGGCTCAATAGTGCTTTAAAATTTATTATTTATATAAAAACTATAAAAGTTAGATAAAAATACACTACTACTGCAGCAAAAAGTATACTATCAAATCTATCTAAAATCCCTCCATGCCCTGGAATTAAATTACTATAATCCTTTATTCCTACATATCTTTTAATTGATGATGCAACCAAATCACCTAATTGACAAAATACACCACATAAAATTCCAATTACAAGATAATTAGAAATAGAAACTATAGGATAGTACTTTGATAATATTATTCCAAATATAACACAAGCTAATGTACTTCCTAATACTCCTCCTAAAGAACCTTCTATAGTTTTTTTAGGACTTACTTTAGGACATAATTTATGTTTCCCAAATAATCTTCCTGCATAATATGCCATAGTATCACAAAACCATGATGAAAGAAAAATCAACCAAACTAAATACTGTCCTCCATATTTTGAATTTACTAAATATATAAAACTAAAAAATACTCCTACATAAATAAATCCTAATAATGTAATAGATACATCTATGAAATTATACTTTAAATTTATTATTGGAACACATAATAAAATAAAAGTTGCAATAATAATCATGTAAGATAAAATTTCAAAATTATTATCCGTTAAATAATATAATGCCAATAATAAATATCCCATAAATACTATAGGTTTCATTTTTTTAACTTTTACAGTTTTATAAAATTCATATAATCCTAATACGGATAAAGCAATTGTAAAATATTTAAGCCATATTCCACCCAAAAATATAAATATTATAAATGGAGCCATTATTAATGCGCCTAAATATCTGTTATTAGATTTCATAAAATCACCTCTTAATATTACTTAACTCCACCAAATCTTCTGTTTCTATTTTGATAATCATATATAGCTCTTCTTAAATCTTTTGGTTTAAAATCTGGCCAATTTATATTTGAATACCAAAATTCTGAATAAGCACATTGCCATAATAAAAAATTACTTAATCTTTGTTCCCCACTTGGTCTTATTATTAAATCAGGATCTGGTATATTAGCTGTATATAAATATTTATTAATTATATTTTCATTTATATCATCAATATTTAATTTGCTATTTTCAATATCTTTTATAACATCTTTAAGTGCTTTAATTATCTCGGCTCTTCCTCCATAATTTAGTGCAACATTTAACGTTATTTTATCATTATTTTTTGTTTTCTCACAAGCTTTATATATTTCTTCCTGACAAAATAAAGGCAGTTCTGATATATCACCTATTATATTTAATTTAACATTATTCTTATGTAATGTTTCAAGTTCATTTTTTAAATATTCTACTATAAGATTCATTAATGCACCAACTTCATCCTTAGGCCTTTTCCAATTTTCAGTAGAAAAAGCATATAAAGTTAAATGCTTAACCCCTAAATCTCTACACTCTCTAAGAATTTTTTCAATAGTCTGTACACCCGCTCTGTGTCCCATTGATCTTGGCAATTTTCTAGCCTTGGCCCATCTTCCATTACCATCCATAATTATTGCTATATGCTGTGGTATATTGTTAGGATTTATAGCTATTTCCTTATTTTTATCTTCCTTTTTTTTATCAAAAAAACTTAACACCTTACAACCTCCCTCACACACTTATAAATTTAATATTTTAATATATAAAATTCTTAATTTTTATATTAACACAAAATAAATAAAACCTGCTAAAGAAGCAGGTTTTAAAACTAAACTGACATAATTTCTTTTTCTTTAGCTACTATTATTTTATCTATTTCTTTAACGAAATTATCTGTAACTTTTTGAACATCCTCTTCTGACTTTTTAACATCATCTTCTGAAAGTTCTCCATCTTTCTTTAAGGTTTTAATTTTGTCATTAGCTTCTTTTCTTATAGACCTAATAGCAACTTTAGCATTTTCTCCTGTTTTTTTAACATTTTTAACTAAATTTTTTCTAGTCTCTTCTGTTAATTCAGGTACTAATAATCTGATTATATTTCCATCATTATTAGGATTTATTCCTAAATCTGATTTTAATATAGCCTTCTCAATTTCTTTTAACATAGACTTTTCCCAAGGAGTAACAATTAATAATCTTGGTTCTGGTGATGATACGTTAGCAACTTGAGTTAAAGGACACATACTTCCATAATATTCTACTTGAATTCTATCTAACATTGTTGGATTAGCTCTTCCTGCTTTCATAGTAGATAAATCAGATTTTAAAACATTAATCGTTTTATTCATTTTCTCTTCTAATTTTTTCATTATATCTTTTACCATAAAAAATCCTCCTTATTTACTTTTTAGTAACAATAGTTCCTATTTTTTCGCCTAATATAGCTTTTTTTATATTTCCTGGTTGATCTAAAGCAAAAACTAATATAGGTATGTTATTATCCATACATAATGATGTTGCAGTTGAATCCATAACCTGTAAACCTTGGTCTAAAACATCTAAATATGATAATGTATCATATTTTTTAGCATCACTGTACTTATGTGGGTCTTTATCATATACACCATCTACTTTTTTAGCTAATAATATAACATCTGCTTCTATTTCTGCTGCTCTTAATGCTGCAGTTGTATCTGTTGAAAAATATGGATTTCCTGTTCCAGCACCAAATATAACAACTCTACCTTTTTCTAAGTGTCTCATAGCTCTTCTTCTTATGAAAGGTTCAGCTATTTCTTTCATTTCTATAGCTGTTTGTACTCTAGTATGAACCCCTAAACCCTCTAAAGAATCTTGAAGTGCTAATGCATTTATTGAAGTAGCTAACATTCCCATATAATCAGCAGTAGTTCGGTCCATACCTTCTCCTTCTCTGCCTCTCCAAATATTTCCGCCACCTACAACAGCACCAACTTCTACTCCCATATCTACTAACTCTTTTATTTCTTTAGCTATTCTTGTTGCCACATTAAAATCTATACCAAATCCATTCTCTCCGGCTAAAGCCTCACCTGATAATTTAAGCATAACTCTTTTGTATTTACAAGCTTCCATATTTAACCTCCGCAAATTTATAATATTTTAAAAAAAGAGAACACTCTGTGTTCTCTTATGTTACTATTTTACTCCCATTTTAGCAACTTCTTCAGCGAAGTTTTCTTCTTTCTTTTCGATTCCTTCGCCTCTTTCGAATCTTGCATATTTAACGATTGTTACTGGAGAACCAACTTCTTTTGATATTTCTTGTAAGTATTTAGAAATTGATTTATCGCCATCTTTAACCCAAGCTTGATCTAAAAGACATACTTCTTTGAAGTACTTTTGAATTCTTCCCATAACCATTTTGTCTACTATCTTTTCTGGTTTTCCTTCATTTAAAGCTTGTGCTCTGTATATTTCTTTTTCAGTTTCTAAAGCTTTTTGATCAACTTCTGCTTGTGATAAGAATAATGGGTTAGCTGCTGCTACTTGCATACAAACATCTTTAGCAACTGTTGCTAAAACTGGTGCTGAAGCATCACATGCTAATTCAACCATAACACCAATTCTTCCACCACCATGGATATAGCTTTGAACTACTCCATTTTCAACTGAGAATTTATTAAATCTTCTAACTGTCATGTTTTCTCCGATTTTAGCTATTAACTCAGTTAATACTTCTTGAACAGTTTTCTCATCATTGTACTTTTCAGCAGATAATTCTTCAACAGTTGTAGCACTTGTATTAGCTGCCATTTCAGCTATTTTATTAGCGAAAGCTATAAATTCTTCATTAGCTGCAACGAAATCTGTTTCACAGTTAACTTCAACCATAGCACCTTTTTTCATATCTTCTGATACATAAGTAGCAACAATACCTTCTGCTGCTACTCTACCAGCTTTCTTAGCTGCCGCTGCTAATCCTTTTTCTCTTAAAACTTCAACAGCCTTTTCCATATCTCCGTTTGTTTCTGTTAAGGCTTTTTTGCAGTCCATCATTCCTGCGCCAGTTCTTTCTCTTAATTCTTTAACCGCTTGAGCTGTTATCATTGTAATTCCTCCCAACTTGTTAATTTAAAAGGTAAATGAAGAATTCACTTCACCTACCTTAAAATATAATCTATTATTCAGCTAATTGCTCGCCTTGTCTTCCTTCTATAATAGCATCAGACATTTTAGCAGTTATTAATTTAACTGCTCTTATAGCATCATCATTACCAGGTATTACATAATCCACTTCTTCTGGATCACAGTTAGTATCTACAATTGCAACTACTGGTATACCTAATATTTTAGCTTCTGATATAGCATTCTTTTCTTTTCTTGGATCTACTACGAATAAAGCTCCTATATTTGAAGCATCTAATTCTTTAATTCCACCTAAGTTTTTCTCTAATTTTTCTTTTTCAGCTCTTAACTTGATTACTTCTTTCTTAGGTAAAACTTCGAAAGTTCCATCTTGCTCCATAGCTTCTAAAGTTTCTAATCTTTTTATTCTAGTCTTTATAGTTTTGAAGTTAGTTAACATTCCACCTAACCATCTATTGTTTACAAAGTGCATGTTTGATCTAACTGCTTCTTCTTGTATAGCTTCTTGAGCTTGCTTTTTAGTACCAACGAAAAGAATATCTTTTCCTTCTGTTGCTACTTCTTTAATGAAGAAATAAGCTTCTTCTGCTTTTTTTACAGTTTTTTGTAGGTCTATTATGTATATACCATTTCTTTCTGTAAAAATATATGGAGCCATTTTAGGGTTCCATCTTCTTGTTTGATGTCCGAAGTGAACACCAGCTTCTAATAATTGTTTCATTGAAATTACTGACATTTCTGTTCCTCCTTAAATATGGTTATATCCTCCACCATCTTCATATCTAAAAACCTTCCAATACTTAATGCATCGGCACCAATTTATAGATTCGATAGTGTGTGTATTTGTTACCTTTGATAGTATAACACAGCACATTAAAACTATCAATAAAAATTTTAAATTTAAAAGGTAAAAAATAAGGAAACAACTATAGTTGTTTCCTACTAAATTATTTGATTTTTTTTAATTCATCTAATAATTTTTCATTTAATATTTTTATATGTGTGCCTTTCATACCTAAACTTCTAGATTCTATTACTCCAGCACTTTCAAATTTTCTTAAAGCATTAACTATAACCGATCTAGTTATTCCAACTTTATCAGCAATTTTGGAAGCTACTAATAATCCTTCATTTCCATTTAATTGCTCAAATATATGCTCTACAGCCTCTAATTCTGAATAAGAAAGAGTACCTATAGCTAATTGAACTACTGCTTTTTTTCTTGCCTCTTCTTCAATCTCTAATTGTTTAGCTCTTAAAAGTTCCATTCCCACAATAGTAGCACTATATTCAGCTAAAACTAAATCATCATCTGTAAAATGTTCTCCAAATCTAGCTAATAAAAGTGTACCTAATCTTTCTCTATTTCCAACTATAGGTACTATAGTAGAAATCTTTTCTGATATTATACATTCTCCCTCACCTTCAAAAATACATTGTCCTCTATTAGGCGTATTAGATAAAGTATCTTGAATGTTTAATAACTTATTATTATAATCTTCGGGAAACTTTTTCTCAGTTACTACTTTTGTTTTCATAATTTCACATTCAAATCTTTCGCAAAAAGCATAACCTAAAATTTTACCTTTTTTACTTACTAAATATACATTGCAAGCCATTACTTCACTTAACAATTCGCAAATATTCCCAAATCCAATAATTTCTGTACCAGTTTGTAATATCTTGTTTAATTTCCTAGTTTTACTAAGTAGTGTAGACATGAATTTCCTCCTAAAACAATCCCATGAAAAACATATTAAAAATTCACTAATTTTTTCACACCAATTTCACTACTTAAATATTAACATAGTAAATTACGTATTTCAACCTGCTTTTATTATATTAAATATTATAAGTTTTGATTTATTTTTTGCCATTTTAGTTTGTTTTTTCTATATTTTTCTTTTCTTTACACTCGCTATTGCTACATTCTAAATATTCACCTTTAGTTTTTGAATATTTTTTTACCATGTAGCTAGAACATTTTGGACATTTTTCATTTGTTGGTTCACTCCAACTTACAAATGTACACTCTGGATAGTTAGCACATCCATAAAATCTCTTTCCTTTTCTGCTTCTTTTTGCAACAACTTTACCACCACATAATGGACAATTCGCATCAACTTCTTCTACAATAGGTTTTGTATTTTGACAATCTGGATAACCTGGACAAGCTAAAAAATCTCCAAATCTTCCATGCTTTACAACCATCATTCTTCCACATTTATCACATGGAACATCACTTACTTTATCTTCAATTACAACTTTACATATTTCCTTTTCAGCTTTTTCTATAGCTGCTTTTAAAGGTGTAAAAAATTTATCTACGATACCTTTCCAATTAGTTTTTCCTTCTTCTATAAAATCCAATTTAGTTTCCATATCAGCAGTGAAATCAGCATCAACTATTTGTTTAAAATACTCTGATACTATATTATTTACTATAAAACCTAATTCAGTAGGTACTAAATTTTTCTTTTCTCTTTGAACATATTTTCTACTTACTAATGTAGATATAGTCGGAACATAAGTACTAGGTCTACCTATTCCTTTCTCCTCTAATAACTTTACAAAAGAAGCTTCAGTATATCTGGCTGGTGGTTGAGTAAAATGTTGTTTTGAATCCATAATACTTACAGCTAAAATTTCTTTTTCTTCTAACTCTGGAATACTAACATCATCTTCTTCTCCATCTGATAAATATTCGTAAACTTTCATAAATCCATCAAATTTTATTGTAGAACCACTAGCTCTTAATAAATATTCACCATTTATAATTTCTATATTATTTGTATTAAGTATACAACAAGACATTTGACTTGCAACATATCTTTTCCAAATTAATGAATATAATTTATATTGCTCTGCGCTTAAATTTGAAGCAGCCACCTCCGGTGTTATTTCTACATACGTTGGTCTTATAGCTTCATGTGCATCTTGAACATTTTTTTTACTTTTATATACTCTAAGTTCTTTTGGTATATAATCATTACCATAACTATCTTTTATAAAATTTACTGCCTTTTCTTGTGCTTCTGAAGATATCCTTACAGAGTCAGTTCTCATATAGGTGATTAATCCTACAGTACCATACCCTTTAATTTCAATACCTTCATAAAGTTGTTGTGCAATAGACATTGTTCTTTTAGTCATAAAATTTAATTTTTTACTTGCATCCTGCTGTAAGGTGCTTGTAGTAAATGGAGGTAAAGGATTTTTGTTTCTAGTTCCTTTTTTTATTTTTTTTACACTAAAATCATTTTGTTTTAAATCATTAATTATTGTTTTAGCTTCTTCTTCATTACCAATCTCTATTTTTTTACTATTTTTAGTTGATAATTTTACAGAAAATGTTTTCTTGCCTTTCTTAAGCTTAACATCTACAGTCCAGTATTCTTTAGGAATAAATTTATTTATTTCTTCCTCTCTATCACAAATAATTTTAAGTGCTGCTGATTGAACTCTTCCTGCACTTAATCCCCATTTTACATTTCTCCATAAAAGAGGACTTATTTCATACCCAACTAATCTATCTAAAACTCTTCTTGCTTGTTGTGCATCTACTAAATTTGTGTCTATGGCTCTAGGATGTTTAATAGAATTTTTAACTGCTTCTTTTGTTATTTCATTAAATTCTATTCTACATTTTTTTCCTTCATCTATTTTTAACACATTAGCTAAATGCCATGAAATAGCTTCTCCTTCTCTATCAGGGTCTGTTGCTAAAAATATTTGATCGCTTTTTTTAGCAAGTTTTCTTAACTTGTCTAATAACTCACCTTTTCCTCTTATTGTTATATACTTTGGATTATATCCATTTTCTATATCAACACCTAATTGGCTTTTAGGTAAATCTCTAACATGCCCCATTGATGCTTCTACTACGTAATTTTTTCCTAAATATTTTTCTATAGTCTTAGCCTTAGCCGGTGACTCAACAATTACTAACTTTTGACCCATTGCAACCTCTGATTAAAACTCAGAGTGTTCACCCCCTTAAACTCTATAGGATTTTAGCAAAATAATTTCCTGAAATCATATTAATTTCATTTTCAAATTGCAACTCACATAATAACTCATGAATAATATCTGTGTCAACATTCATATTATTAATAATTTCATCTATATGCATTACTTTTTCTTCTAATAACTTAATAATTTTGCCTTTTAGACCACAAAACTCCAATTTTTTGTCCTTTTTATAATTAATAGCAAGATTGTACAACATATTCTCTATGGTTGTAAATATATAAGCACCATCTTGTATAATTTTATTACAACCTAAACTTTGAGGAGAGAATATTGAACCTGGAACAGCTATTACATCTTTCCCTTGTTCTAAAGCATAGTTACATGTTATTAAAGAGCCACTTTTTTCACCCGCTTCTATTACTACAACACCTTTAGATAAACCACTTATTATTCTATTTCTCTTGGGAAAATTGAAACTATATGGCTTAGTATTAGGCAAAAATTCTGTTATTATAACACCTATTTTTTCAATCTCATCATATAATGCTTTATTATAAACTGGATAAGTTACATTTATTCCACAACCCAACACAGCAACATTATAATGCTTATTAGTTACACAAGTTTTATGTGCTATTGTATCAATGCCTAGTGCTCCACCACTTATTATATTTATACACTTTTTTCCTAATTCTGTGCATATATACTTAGTTGACTCTTTACCATATACAGTACACTTTCTAGATCCAACAATTGCTATACTTTCTCTTACATTTAATAATGAAATATTCCCTCTATAAAAAATACAATAAGGTGGATTATATATACTTTTAAGATTTGTAGGATAATCTTTATCATTATAAGTTGTTATTTTATATTCTTTATTTAAAATTGATTTTTCTATAGAAGTAATATCTAAACAATCCATATTTTTTTGAAACTCTTTAGCCCACTTACTTTGTATATTCTTAATTTTATTTTTATTTTCATATAAATCTTTTTCATTTTTAAAAAACTTAAGTAATTCTAATTTCATTTTATCACTAATTTTTAAAACCGATAACCAAATTTTATATTTCACCACATCTTCCATTATATTACTTCTCCTTCCAAATTTTTTCTGTAGCTTAAAGCTTCATATATGTATGATTTCCCTAAAGGTTTATTATTTAAATCTGCAATGGTTTGAGATAATTTAATTATTCTATCTAAAGCTCTCGTACTAATTCCAAATTTATAATATATATTGCTTAGCAATTCATTACACTCATTATTTAACTTTATATAATGGTTTATATCTTTATGAGTCATTTGTGAATTATATTTTATATTACTATCTTTAAATCTATTTCTTTGAATTTCACGACCTATGACAACCTGTTGCTTTAATTTTTCTACATCATTATTATCTGGTAACTGCTGTAACTCTTCATATGATGCATATTTCACAAAGGTAAATATATCTATTCTATCACTCATTGCCTTTGACAATCTGTTTTGATATCTAATTCTTTCATTTTCACTACAACTACATCGTCTTCCTTCAATGGAACTTAAATAATTTCCACATGGACAAGGATTAAATGCACCAATAAATAAAAAATTAGCAGGATATCTTACATTACCAGTATTTCTACAAATATTAACTTCTTTATTTTCTAATGGTTCCCTTAGACATTCTAAAATTCTCCTATCAAATTCAAGTAATTCATCTAAGAATAATACACCATTATGAGCTAATGTAACCTCTCCAACTTTTAATTCTTTTCCTCCACCAATTAATGCAATTTTTGTTGTGGTATGATGTGGAGATCTAAAAGGTCTATTTTTTATTATGCCAGAATTTTTTTTTAATTCTCCGGAAACACTATATATTTTAGTTGTTTCTAAAGATTCTTCATGAGTTAAAATTGGTAATATTGAAGCAATACCTTTAGCAAGCATAGTCTTTCCACATCCTGGTGGTCCTTGTAATATAGTATTATGATTTCCTGTAGCTGCAATTAATAATGCTCTTTTAGCGTTTTCTTGACCACAAATACTTAATAAATTAAAATTATTTTCTATATTATCGTCATAGACTTCTACTGTTTTGTTTGGTAAAATATCACTATAGATAATAAATCCTATAACTTCTTTTAAATTACTAAAACTAAATAAATTAGCTTCTTTTACTACTCTACATTCATTTAAATTACCTTCAGGCACTATAAAGTTTTTTATTTCATTGTCCATGCCTATAAGTATAGAACATAATGCACCTGGAACTTCTCTTAACTCTCCACTCAATGATAATTCACCTAAAAATATATTTTTTTTAATTTTTTCTTTAGGAATTTGATTGCTTTCCATTAATATTCCTAATGCAATAGGTAAATCGCAAAAAGCACCAATTTTTCTTATGTTTGCTGGTGCTAAATTAACTATTATTCTACCTATTGGAAATTTATATCCACTATTAACAATAGCAGCTCTTACTCTTTCTTTAGCCTCCTTTACTGATGCATCTGGTAATCCAACTATTATAAAAGAAGGCATTCCTTTGCTTATATCTACTTCTACATCTATTAAAACACCATCAATCCCATTAAAAGTGGAGCTTATTAAACTTATGGACATATTTTATCAATTCCTTTCTATAAATATCATATAAAATTAATTGACAAAATATATTACTTTTAATCATTTAAGTATTAAATTTAATAATACTGTTAATACTTTTATTGGTGATGTAATGAAAAGTTTTAATAAAGTTATTGGAAATTACGGTGAAAATTTATGTATATCCTTTTTAACAAATAAAGGGTATATTATTAAAGAAAAAAATTTTAAATGCAAACAAGGTGAGATTGATATAATTTGTTTTAAAAAAGATTTACTTTGTTTTATAGAAGTGAAAAGCAGGTTTACAGAATCATTTGGCTCTCCTAGTGAAGCTGTAACCTGCTATAAAAAAAATAGAATTTTAAATTCAGCAAATTTTTACATATATATTAATAATCTTTATGATTATTTTATTAGATTTGATATTATAGAAATAACATTTAATACTCAAAATAAAAACACTAAAATAAATTATATTAAAGATGCATTTAGGTTATAATTGTTGTAATATATTGTTTAAAAAAGTTTTTCTATGTATTGATGTCATTCCATTGACCTTTAAAGCTTCTACATGATTTTTAGTTCCATATCCCATATTCTTATCAAATTGATATTGAGGATATTTTTTATGATACTCTTTCATTAAATTATCTCTATATACTTTTGCAACAATAGAAGCACATGCTATTGTTGCACTATGTTTATCACCTTTTATTACTGATTTATTCTGTATATTAAAATTCTTTATTAAATAACCATCAGACAATACTAAATCTGGTTTAACAGATAGTCCATTACAAGCATCAATAAAAACTTTATTATTGCAATAAGCAATACCTTTTATATCTATTTCATCATTACTGCTACATGCAATTGAATAACTTATAGCTTTTTTCTTTATTATTTCACTTAAATACTCTCTTTTAGCTTCTGAAATCACCTTAGAATCATTTATTTCTAATATTAGGTCTTCTAAGTCATCCAAATTTAAAATCACAGCACAAGATACTATAGGTCCTGCTAAAGGTCCTCTACCTACTTCATCTACACCTGCAATAAAATTAAACTCGCCAAAACTTTTATCAAACTCATACATAGCTTTTACTCTTAAATATTCTTTAGTAAACCTTTCTATATGCCTTTGAATTTTATCACCTAATGATATAATATTTTTTCTTTTATCTTTATTTAATAATAAGGATATCTCTAATAAATCATCTTTATTATCTTTGTTAACTTCAATTTTTCCAATTAATTCATTAACTTTCTTAAAAGAATATGAAGAAATATTTTCTTTTAAATCTTTAACTAATTCTTTCATGTAAATCACATCCTTACACTTCTTCTATATTAGGAGGTTCTTCTAAAGATATATTACCTATCTTTCCACCTCTAAACTCATCTAGAAGTATAGCTGCTATTCTATTATAATCAATTTGTCCACCAGATATTAATGCTCCTCTTTTTCTTGCTATTGCATCTAAATTATCTATTGGTTCTTCTTTTAATTCTGTTAATTTATATCTTTTCATAAGTAATTCAGGATTAGTTTCCTGAAGTCTAGCAACTAAATTTAAAGCTAATTCTTCAGTATCCATAATTTCATCCTTTATAGCTCCAGTAAAAGCTAAATTTAAAGCTACAGTATCATCTTCAAATTTTGGCCATAAAACTCCTGGAGTATCCATTAATTCAATACCTATAGATGTTTTAATCCATTGCTTACTTTTAGTAACTCCTGGTCTATCTCCAGTTTTAGCAATATTATTTTTAGCCATTTTATTTATAAAAGTTGATTTCCCAACATTAGGTATACCAACTACCATAACTCTTGTTGTTATTTTTACTAATCCTTTAGCTTTTAATCTATCATGCTTTTCTTTTAATAAAGAAAGTAATGCTGGCTTTATATTTTTTAATCCTTCTCCTTTTAATGCATTTACTTCTATTACTGTTGTATTTTCATTAGTTAGATATTTTTTCCATGCTTTTGTAATTTTAGCATCTGTTAAATCACTTTTATTTAATAAAATTATTCTTGGCTTTCCTGCACAAAGCTCATCTATATCTGGATTTTTTGAGGATTTAACAATTCTCGCATCTCTTATTTCTACTACAGCATCAACTAACTTTAAATTTTCCTTTATTTCTCTTTTAGTTTTTACCATATGTCCTGGAAACCAGTTTATAGCCATATATATCATCCTTCCTTTATTTAAAACATATATCAAAATTTTAATCTATATGTATATTAATGTCTTTTATAATCAAAACTTATGTATAAATATAAATATAAAAAAACGGGACTAATTATAGTCCCTGTTTATGTGTAAAATTATCTTGTTTTTAACTCTTTAACTTTAGCAGCTTTTCCTACTCTATCTCTTAAGTAGAATAACTTAGCTCTTCTAACTTTACCTTTTCTTACAACTTCAATCTTATCAACGATTGGAGCATTTAGTGGGAAAGTTCTTTCAACACCTGTTCCATAAGCAACTCTTCTTACTGTGAAAGTCTCTCTTAAACCACCGTTTTGTCTTTTTATAACAGTTCCTTCGAATACTTGGATTCTTTCTCTGTTTCCTTCTTTGATTTTAACGTGAACTTTAACTGTATCTCCAACGTTAAATTCTACTAAATCTTGTCTTATTTGTTCTTGCTCTATAGCTCTGATTATATCGTTCATTGTGTAGTCCTCCTCAAAATTTATTTGACGCTCGTATTCGGACTATTACCGTTCAGAGGAACGCCCGTACTAACACAAAAGCTATTCTAACATAATTATTTAGAATAAGCAATATTATTTTTATGTAGATTTCAATAATTTTTTATCTTCTTTTGATAATTTAATTTTATTAAATAAATCTTCTCTTTTTTCTCTAGTTATTTCTAAAGATTTAGCTCTTCTCCACTTTCTTATATTTTCATGATGACCTGACAATAAAACTTGTGGAACCCTTTCTTCCTCAAAAATTTCTGGTCTTGTATACTGAGGATACTCTAATGTTCCCTGATAGAAACTCTCATCTTGAAAACTTTCTTCTTTTCCAAGAACTCCAGGAACTAGCCTACAGATACTATCTACTATAGGTATACATGCCATTTCTCCTCCTGTAAGTACAAAATCACCTAAAGAAATTTCCATATCAAAATATTTATATGCTCTTTCATCAATACCTTCATAATGGCCACATACAAATATTAATTCTTTTTCATTTGCTAATTCTTTTGCTATGGATTGATTGAAGGTTTTTCCTCTTGGTCCTAAAAATATAACTTTCCCAGTATTAATTTTTTTTGTAGCTTTAATGGCATCTACTATAGGTTGAGCCGCTATAACCATACCAGCACCACCACCATAAGGATAATCATCAACTTTTTTATGTTTGCTTTTAGTATAATCTCTTATATTTATTGCTTCTATATTTAATAAATTATTATTTTGTGCTTTCCCCAAAATACTATGATTAAATATATCAAACATATTAGGAAAAAGAGTTAATATATTAATCTTCATCTTGCCATTCTCCAGAAGGTTTTATTGTTATTAATCCATCTTCTATATTTATATCTAAAACTATTTCTTTTAAAACAGGTATTAATATTTCCTTTTCTCCTTTTACCCAATAAACATCATTAGCAGGAGTTTGTATAACATCTTTTATTGTTCCATATTCAAAATTATTAGTATCTATTACTTTACAGCCTTTAAGATCTGCTATAAAATATGAATCCTCTGGCAATTCTACTGCTTGATCTCTAGAAATCTCTAAATAATATTGCTTAAATTTTAATTTTTCCGCTTCATTCATTGTATTAACGCCTTCTAATTTTAATATAACTTTATCTTTCAAATATTTAACACTTTCAATATTTACCTTTTTTCCATTTATCATTACATATTCTAAATCATCAAATCTATACATATCATCTGTTAAAGGTAAAACCTTTACCTCCCCTTTAACGCCATGAGTATTTACTATTTGACCAACTCTTAAAAATTCACGCATATTAACTTCACCTCTTATTTAATATTATTATATAACGAAAAGAGTTAGGTATCCCTAACTCTTAACTAAATGATTTCAACTACAACTCTTTTATTTTCCTTAAGGGCAGCTGCTTTTACAACTGTTCTTACAGCTTTAGCAATTCTGCCTTGCTTTCCAATAACTTTTCCCATATCTTCTGGAGATACTTTTAGTTCTAATATGATTGACTGCTCACCTGAAACCTCATTTACATGAACTTCATCAGGATTATCTACTAGTGATTTAGCAATTAATTCTACTAACTCTTTCATATTACTCTGCTATGTAAGCAGATTCACCTCCTAGGAAAATTACTTTATTCCAGCCTTAACGAAAAGCTTTTTAACTATATCAGTTGGTTGAGCTCCGTTTTGTAACCATTGTGCAGCCTTATCAGCATCTATTTTAACTTCAGCTTCTGGCTTAGCAACTGGATTGTAATATCCAATCTCTTCGATGAATCTTCCGTCTCTTGGACATCTTGAATCAGCAATAACAACTCTGTAGAAAGGAGCTTTCTTAGCACCCATTCTTCTTAATCTTATTTTAACTGCCATGTAATTTCACCTCCTTCAAAGTGTAAAATATTATTATTTCATAAAAGGAAGTTTCTTAAACAATCCTTTTTTAGCATTCTTTTGAAATGACTTCATTTGTTTCATTTGTTTTTTCATCATTTCATAACCTTTAACAAGCTTATTTATTTCTTGAATAGTACTTCCAGAACCTTTAGCTATTCTTCTTTTTCTTGAACTTGAACCAGATACTAAAGAAGGATTTTTTCTTTCTTTAGCAGTCATAGATTGAATTATAGCTTTCATTTTAGCCATTTGCTTTTCTCCTGAAGCTAAATCTAATCCTTCTAATTCCTTTGCATTTACTCCTGGAATCATTTCTATAAGCTTACTTATAGGTCCTAATTTTTTCATCTGTTCCATAGCATTTAGGTAATCATCATAGTTAAATTCCTGATTCATCATCTTTTCACTTAACTTTAATGCTTCTTCTTCATCTATAGCTTGTTGAGCCTTTTCAATTAAAGATAAAACATCACCCATGCCTAAAATTCTTGAAGCCATTCTATCAGGATGGAATACTTCGATGTCACTCATCTTTTCTCCTACACCTGCAAATTTAATAGGCTTCTGTGTAATATGTCTTATAGATAGTGCAGCTCCACCTCTAGTATCACCATCAAGCTTAGTTAATATAACTCCTGTTATATCTAATGAATTATTAAATGTTTCTGCTACATTAACAGCATCTTGACCTGTCATAGAGTCTACTACTAAAAGAATTTCACTTGGTTTAGCTACATCTTTTACATCTTTTAATTCTTGCATTAATTCTTCATCAATATGAAGTCTTCCTGCTGTATCTATTATAACTATATTATTACCATTATCTTTTGCATGTTGTATACCAGCTTTAGCAATATCTACTGCTTTAACCTTATCTCCTAAAGAGAATACCGGTATATCTATTTGCTTTCCTACAACTTCTAATTGTTTTATAGCTGCAGGTCTATATATATCACAAGCAACCAAAAGAGGTTTCTTATTTTTTTTTCTTAAATGTAATGCAAGTTTCCCTGCCATTGTGGTTTTACCAGCACCTTGAAGTCCTACTAACATAAAGACCGTAGGTCCATTATCTGAATAATTTAACTTACTTTCAGAAATTCCCATTAAATTAGTTAGTTCTTCATTTACTATTTTTATAACCTGTTGCCCTGGCGTTAAGCTTCCTAATACTTCCTCACCAACACATTTTCCACTAACACTTGCTACAAATTGTTTTACAACTTTATAATTAACATCAGCTTCTAAAAGTGCAAGCTTAACTTCTCTCATGGCTTCTTTTATATCTTTTTCTGTAAGCTTTCCTTTGCCTTTTAATTTTTTAAGAGCATCTTGTAATCTTGATGCTAACCCATCAAAAGCCATGTCTAACCCTCCTAAGCGTTTATAATTTCTTCTATATTTTTATTTATATGATTTATTAAATCTTTATTTAAATAAGCATTATCTAAAAGCTTTATAAGTTCATCTTTCATTTCCATTCTTATAACAGTCTTTTTTAATAATTGAAGTTTTTCTTCATAAATAACCAATTGTTTATAACATCTCTTAATTAAATCATATATTGCCTGTCTGCTTGTATTATTTAACTCAGCAATTTCTGCTAAGGATAAGTCATCATTGTAGTAAAGACTCATTATGTTACGTTGTTTATCTGTTAATAATGAATCATAATAATCTAATAAAATTGATATCTCAAATCTATCTTCCATATAACCACCTTGCTCACAAAATAGATAATATCAAAAATATATTATGGTGTCAAGTATTTTTACTTAACACCTTTATAATTTTAAAAATTATTTAAAATTACAATAATGCTTCTGCAAATTCTTCAGCATTAAACTTTTGTAAATCCTCTACACCCTCGCCTACACCTATATATTTAACAGGTATATTTAATGAGTTTTTAATAGATATTACAACCCCACCTTTAGCAGTACCATCTAATTTAGTTAATATTATTCCATCTATAGGACAAGCCTCCATAAATTGCTTAGCCTGAATAACTGCATTTTGACCTGTTGTTGCATCTAAAACTAGTAAGGTTTCTTTACTAATTCCATTTAATTCTCTATCTATTATTCTATTTATTTTAGCTAATTCATCCATTAAATTCTTTTTGTTATGAAGTCTACCTGCTGTATCACATATTAACAAATCAATTTTTCTTGCCTTAGATGCCTGAACTGCATCAAAAACAACTGCTGCTGGATCAGATCCTTCTTTATGTTTTATTATATCTACATTAGCTCTTTTACTCCAAACATCTAACTGATCTATTGCAGCTGCCCTAAATGTATCAGCTGCTGCTAATAAAACTTTTTTTCCTTCATTTTTTGATTTTGCTGCTAGCTTTCCAATAGATGTAGTTTTTCCAACACCATTAACTCCAATTACAAGAATAACTTTTTTACCATCAGTAGATTCATCCTCATAATCTCCTTCTAATAGCATCTCACTTATAACTTTTTTTAATGCTGGTTTTACTTCAGATACATCATTTATTTTTTCTTTTCTTATCTTTTCTTTTAATCTTTCTATTATTTCTAAAGTAGTATCCATACCAATATCTGATGTTATTAATATTTCTTCTAATTCATCATATAGATCATCATCTATTGTTATTGCTATTTTTAAAACCTCATTTATTTTATCTGTTAAATTATCTCTTGTTTTTGTTAACCCTGTTTTTAATTTATCAAAAAATTTACCAAACATAATATTAATTCCTTTCTTTATTTAACTAAATCTACAGACACTAATTTAGAAACTCCCTTTTCTTCCATTGTAACTCCATACATTATATCTGCTACTTCCATAGTTCCTTTTCTATGAGTTATAACTATAAATTGTATTTTACTTGAAAACTTTTTTAAAAATTCAGCATATCTGCCTACATTTGAATCATCTAATGCAGCTTCTATTTCATCTAATATACAAAATGGTGTTGGTTTCATCTTTAAAATAGCAAATAATATAGCAATTGCTGATAATACTTTTTCGCCTCCTGACATAAGATTGATATTCTGAACTTTTTTTCCAGGAGGTTGAACTTTTATTTCTATATTTCCAAGAAGTTCATCACCCTCTTGTAATATAAGTTTAGCATTTCCTCCTTTAAATAATTCTTTAAAAGTTTCATCAAAATATTTATTTAAAATATTAAAATTCTGTCTAAAAAATACTTTCATTTTAGAAGTCATTTCTTCAATAACATTAATAAGTTGTTCTTGTGATTTTTCTAAATCATCTTTTTCAGTTGTTATAAATTTATATTTTGAAGAAATTTCTTTAAATTCATCTATAGCATTAACATTTACAGAACCCAATGAAGAAATTTTTAATTTTAACTTGTTTATTTTATTCTTATACATTTCAATACTATCAATAGATTTATAATTTTTAACTTCCTCTTCAAATGTAGTGTTAAATTCCTCTTTTAACCTTAAATAATAATTATTTTTTTCATTATCTTGTTTAGTGTATATAATTTCATTTTTATGAATTTCATTATCTTTTTTAGCAATTTCCACAGTTAATATTTCTAAAGAAGATTCTAAACTATTTAATTTTTCTTTTATATTAATTTTTTTTATATCATATTCTTTAGCTTTTTCTTCTAATAATATTAAATTAATCTTTTCTTTCTCTATAAAATTTTTGTTATTTTCTATGGAATCATAACTTTCTTTTTCATTTTCTTCATTTTTTAAAATCTCTTTTTCTAGTTCTATTATTTTTTTTTGTAATAATCTTTCCTCAACTAAAACTCTTTTTATATCTTTTTCTTTGTTTTCTATAATTTCATGAGTTTTGGCCTTTTTAATTTTAAAATCCACATTATTTTCTTTTATTTTATTAAGTTTATAACTTAATTCTTTTGTTATTAACTCTAATTCTTTTACTTCTTCTTTATTTTTAATATCTTTATTTTCAAGTTCTTTTATTTTTTTTTCTATAAAATTTATTTGTTCATAATTTTCTTTAGATTTTTTATTATAATTTTTTAACTGACCTTGCAATTTTTCACTATCTTTTTTTATTTTTATAATATCATTTTCTATTGACTTAATTTTATTATTTATATCTACTGTAAGCAAATTATTTTTATATACTTTTTCTGTTAATTTTTCTTTTTCACATTCTAATATTTTTTTACCTTTATATAAAGTATTTAAAAAATTTACTATATTATTTTTTTCTAAATTTATACTAACAACTTTTTTTGTTAAGCTTTCAACTTCAGCTTTTCTTGAAATAACACCCATATTTTTTTGTTGTATAACTCCACCAGTTAATGCCCCTCCTGAATTTACAACTTCTCCAGCTAAAGTTACAATTTTATATTTATAATTTATTTTTTTAGCTAAAATTAAAGCATTGTCAATATTGTCACAAATTATTGTTTTACCTAATATATAATTAATTATATTATCATATTTTTCTTCATAGCTTATTAAATCAGAAGCAATTCCAAGAAATCCTGTTTGTTCATTTATTACTTTAGCAACCTCTAACTTTCTTCCTTTAATAATAGATAATGGTAAAAAAGTTGCTCTTCCTATTTTATATTTTTTTAAATAATCTATCAATATTTTAGCAATTTTATCATTCTGCGTAATAACATTAGAAATAGTTAATCCTAATGAAATTTCTATAGCTCTTTCATATCCTTTATTAGCTTTTATTACCTCTCCTAAAAGAGTACAATCTTCTTTTTTTATATTTACTTTACCAGCTTCTATAGATTCCATAATTTTTCTAACAGACATGTTATATCCTTCATATTGATTTTCAAGTTTAATTAACATATCTTTATTTGCTTCTAATCTATGTAATTCACCAGTAATTTTTGATAATTGATTTTCAACATGCAAAATTTTTTTTTCAATTATACTTTTTTCATTTATATTATTATTAATAAGTTTATTTAAATCATTTTTCTCAGTTATTTTTATATTTAATTCTTTATTTAAATCATTTTTAGTAAATAAATTTATTTCTATAGTATTTTTATAATTATGGCAATTTG
>NZ_WHJC01000005.1 GCF_009295725.1 Clostridium tarantellae | reverse complement strand
CTGCATAGTTAAATGCTTCAGCGAATCCTCTATTTGCTAAAACTGTTGTTATAGCTGCTGTTAATGTTGTCTTACCATGGTCTACGTGACCGATTGTTCCAATGTTAACGTGTGGTTTACTTCTTTCAAATTTTGCCTTTGACATTGTAAATTCCTCCCTTATTTTGTAAATATTATAAATAAATGTTTTTTCTATATAATTATGTATAAGAAAAGCTTATGCTTTCTTTAACATACTATTTTTTTCTTTCTCCAGCAACTTTCTCTTGAATGCTCTTTGGAACTTCTTCATAATGGTCAAATACCATTGAATATGTTCCTCTACCTTGAGTTCTTGATCTTAAAGTTGTTGCATAACCAAACATTTCTGATAGTGGTACGAAAGCTCTAATTACTTGTGCACCATTTACAGCTTCCATTCCTTCTATTCTACCTCTTCTTGAGTTAATGTCTCCCATTACATCTCCCATATATTCTTCAGGAACTGTAACTTCAACTTTCATTGCAGGCTCTAATAATACTGGACTTGCTTTTTGCATAGCATTTTTAAATGCCATAGATCCAGCAATTTTAAATGCCATCTCAGATGAGTCAACCTCATGGTATGATCCATGAACTAACTTAACTTTGAAGTTTATAACTGGATATCCAGCAATTATACCATTTTTTGATGCTTCTTGAATTCCATTATCAACAGCTGGAATATATTCTCTTGGAATAGCTCCTCCAACAACTGCATTTTCAAATACATATTCACCTTCAGTTGGTTCCATTTCAATAACACAATGTCCATATTGACCTTTACCACCTGACTGTTTAGCATACTTAGCTTCAGCTTTAACTGCTGATCTGATAGTCTCTTTGTAAGCAACTTGTGGTGCACCAACGTTACACTCAACTTTGAATTCTCTTGTTAATCTATCAACAATGATTTCTAAGTGAAGCTCACCCATACCAGCTATTATTGTTTGACCTGTTTCTTGATCAGTAAATGTTTTGAATGTTGGATCTTCTTCTGCTAACTTAGCTAAAGCTAATCCCATCTTCTCTTGACCAGCTTTTGTCTTTGGCTCTATAGCTACAGATATAACTGGCTCTGGAAATTCCATTGACTCAAGAACTATTGGGTCATTATCACAACATAAAGTATCACCTGTAGTTGTATTCTTTAATCCAATTACAGCTCCTAATTCTCCTGCTTCTAACTCTTGAACTTCTTCTCTAGTGTTAGCATGCATTTTAACTAGTCTACCAATTCTTTCTTTTTTACCTTTAGTTGAGTTTAACACATATGAACCACTTTGCATAATTCCTGAATAAACTCTTGTAAAGGCTAATTTTCCAACAAATGGATCTGTAGCAATCTTGAATGCTAAAGCTGCCATTGGAGCTGAGTCTGAAGCTTCTCTTGATGCTTCTTCTCCCTCTAAAGTTGTACCTTTAACTGCAGGTATATCTAATGGTGATGGTAAGAAATCAACAACACCATCAATCATTTGTTGAACACCTTTATTTTTATATGATGAACCACATATACATGGTACTATTTCATTAGCTATTGTAGCTTTTCTTAAAGCAACTTTTAACTCTTCAAGAGTTAATTCTTCACCTTCTAAGTATTTCATCATTAATTCTTCATCAGTTTCAGCAATTGCTTCAATCATAGCTGATCTATATTCTTCTGCTTGATCTGCTAAATCTGCTGGAATTTCTTCAACTCTAACATCTTTTCCTAAATCATCATAGAACATTATAGCTTTATTTGTCATAAGATCAATCATTCCTTTGAATTGATCTTCTGCTCCTACTGGAATTTGAATCGGAACTGCATTTGCTTTTAATCTATCTCTTACAGTATTTATACATCTGAAGAAATCAGCACCTGTAGCATCCATTTTATTTACATATATCATTCTTGGAACACCATATTTATCTGCCTGTCTCCAAACAGTTTCAGTTTGTGGTTCAACACCACTTTTAGCGTCAAGAACTGTTACTGCTCCGTCAAGAACTCTTAATGATCTCTCAACCTCAACAGTGAAATCTACGTGCCCTGGAGTATCAATTATGTTTAATTCATAATCATGCCAGAAACAAGTTGTTGCAGCTGAAGTAATTGTTATACCTCTCTCTTGTTCTTGAACCATCCAGTCCATTGTAGCTGCACCTTCATGAACTTCTCCTATTTTATGACTTCTACCAGTATAGAATAATATACGCTCAGTAGTTGTTGTTTTACCAGCATCTATATGAGCCATTATTCCAAAATTACGGAATTTCTCTAATGGATATTTTCTAGCCATTTTAATTTCCTCCTCTCAACATAATAGTTTTTTAAATTCGACAAAACTGCTTTGGCAAGCCAAAACAGTTTTGAATATTATTAGTATCTGTAATGAGCAAATGCTTTATTAGCTTCAGCCATTTTATGAGTATCTTCTCTCTTCTTAACAGCTGCTCCAGTATTATTAGCTGCATCCATTAATTCTGCTGCTAATCTTTCTCTCATATACTTTTCGCCTCTTTTTGAAGCTGCCATAAGAATCCATCTAAGACCTAGAGTCTGTCTTCTCTCTGCTCTAACTTCGATTGGTACTTGGTAGTTAGCTCCACCTATTCTTCTAGCTTTAACTTCTAATAAAGGCATTACATTATTCATAGCTTCTTCAAATACTTCTATAGGCTCTTTACCTGTTTTATCTTGAATTATTTGGAAAGCATCGTAGCATATTTTTTGAGCTACTCCTTTTTTACCATCTTCCATTACGTTGTTTATTAATTTAGTAACAACTTTTGAACCGTAAACTGGATCTGGTAATACATCTCTTTTTGCAATATGTCCTTTTCTTGGCACTTTTCTTCCCTCCTTAACAATTTTAGTTTAAGTTCATCGGTACTCGACATAACTTACTATTTTTGTCGCAAAGTGCTTGCTTCATAAATCTATATAAACTTAAAATAATCTATTTAAATTTGAAGACACAGCACTTAAACTAAGTTTAAGCAACTATTACTTTTGCTTTGGTTTCTTAGCACCGTACTTTGATCTTCCTTGCATTCTGTTAGCTACTCCAGCTGAGTCTAAAGCTCCTCTTACTATATGGTATCTAACACCAGGAAGGTCCTTAACTCTTCCACCTCTTATAAGAACAACGCTATGCTCTTGTAAGTTGTGACCTACACCAGGAATGTAAGCTGTTACTTCGTATCCATTTGTTAATCTTACTCTTGCAATTTTTCTTAACGCTGAGTTAGGTTTCTTTGGAGTTGTTGTTTTAACTACTGTACAAACTCCTCTTTTTTGTGGACACTCTTTAAGTGCTGGCGCAGTTGATTTTGATGCTACTGTCTTTCTGCCTTTTCTTACTAATTGGCTTATAGTTGGCATACTTTCACCTCCTGATAAATTTTATTTAACTATCTATATTAATTATTAGATGTTAACAATCTTATTCTAGTACTAATGCTGTGGCAGCTTTTACTTCAATACCACACATTGATCCTAATATTTTCATTGTTTCAACATATTTTACTGGCATTCCACTTTCTTCCGCTATTTTTATTAATGGTAAAACTAATTTTTCATCTGCATCTTTAGCTACATATAAACAAATACCTTCACCATTTTTAATAGCTTTACTAGATTGTTTTATCCCAATAACTTTTTTTCCTAAAAGTCTGTCTATCATGAGATCCCTCCTTGATATGAATAATCATGTAGACAAGTTAATCCCTTAGTACTTTGTTAAATCACACAAACTGTATTTTATCATTTAAGACTATTACTGTCAATAAATTTAAAATTTAATTTTTTTATTCTTCTAAAGCATTTGCTGTTTCTTTTTCAACAATATCGCTTTCTGTGTTAAGTTTAACTGATCTATATCTTAACATTCCTGTACCTGCTGGAATTAACTTACCAATAATAACATTTTCTTTTAAACCAACAAGTGGATCAACTTTTCCTTTAATAGCTGCATCAGTAAGAACTCTTGTAGTCTCTTGGAATGATGCTGCTGATAAGAAACTATCAGTTGCAAGAGCTGCTTTTGTTATACCTAAAAGAACTGCTTCTCCAGTTGCTTTTTCTCCTCCAAAAGCTTCAACCCTAGAATTTTCTTCTTCAAAATCAAAAATATCAATCATTACACCTGGTAATAAATCAGTATCTCCTGATTCTGAAACTTTTATCTTTCTAGTCATTTGTCTTACTACAACTTCTAAGTGCTTATCGTTAATATCAACCCCTTGAAGTCTATAAACTTTTTGAACTTCTGAAAGTAAATATTCTCTTGCTCCATCTACACCTTTAATATTCATTATATCATGTGGATTAACTGAACCTTCTGTAATTTCATCTCCAGCTTCTATTATATCACCATCATGAACCTTTAATCTTGATCCAAATGGTATATCATAACTATATTCTTCACCAGTTCCTGACATTACATAAACTGTTCTTTTCTTTTTAGTTTCTTCCACTTTAACAGTACCAGCAATTTCACTTACTATTGCTAATCCTTTTGGTTTTCTTGCTTCAAATAACTCTTCAACCCTTGGAAGACCTTGAGTTATATCTGCTCCAACAACTCCACCTGTATGGAATGTTCTCATTGTAAGCTGTGTTCCTGGTTCTCCTATTGACTGTGCTGCTACTATACCAACTGCTTCACCTATATTTATTTTATGAGCTGTTGCCATGTTCATACCATAACATTTTGAACATACACCAATTTTAGAAGCACATGTAAATACTGATCTTATTTTAACTTTCTTAATACCTGTATTAGTTATTTTTTCAGCTAACATAGAATCCATATATGTGTCTCTAGATGCTAAAACTTCACCAGTTTTTGGATGCAAAACATCTTCTGCTGTATATCTTCCTGTTAATCTTTCTGCTAATCCTTCTATAGTTTCATTTCCTTCTTTTATTTCTGAAACATATAAACCGTCTTTAGTTCCACAATCTTCTTGTCTAACTATAACATCTTGGCTTACATCAACAAGTCTTCTTGTTAAGTATCCTGAATCTGCAGTTTTAAGAGCTGTATCTGCATTACCTTTTCTAGCTCCATGAGTTGATATAAAGTACTCAAGTACATCTAGACCCTCTCTAAATGAAGCTCTAATTGGTAATTCGATAATCTTTCCTGATGGACTTGCCATCAGACCTCTCATACCTGCTAACTGTTTAATCTGTGATTTAGAACCTCTGGCTCCCGAATCAGCCATCATGAATATAGGATTGAATTTATCCAAACTATTCATAAGCGTATTCGCAACTTCTTCAGTAGTATCAGT
This sequence comes from Clostridium tarantellae, assembly GCF_009295725.1. Taxonomy (GTDB): domain Bacteria; phylum Bacillota; class Clostridia; order Clostridiales; family Clostridiaceae; genus Sarcina; species Sarcina tarantellae. The sequence continues at coordinate 36,284 of NZ_WHJC01000005.1, read as the reverse complement.
CCACTTTTCTATAACTCTTTCATATCTTTCTTCTTCAGATATAAGACCTCTTCTATACATTTTTTCTATTTTATCTACTGTTTCATCTGCATCTTTTAATAATTCATATTTCTTTTGAGGAACTATCATATCAGATGCTGCTACTGTTACAGCTCCAATAGAAGAATAATGATATCCTGTAGCCTTTATATTATCAAGCATTATAGATGTTTTTGTAGGACCATGCTTTAAATAACATTTATCTATTATTTTTCCTAATGACTTTTTAGTTATTAAGAAATCTATCTCTAATTTAAATAAATCTTCAGGATTTTCTCTATCTATAAATCCTAAATCTTGTGGTATAGCTTCATTAAAAATTATTAAACCTGGAGTAGTTTTTATTATACCTGATTTTACTTCTCCATTAATTTTTCTTTTAACTTTCACATTAATCTTAGCATGAATATCTATTTCTTTTAACTGATAAGCCATTATAGCTTCATCTAATGATGAAAAGCTTCTACCTTCTCCTCTAGCATTATCTTTATCCATTGTTAGATAATATGATCCTAAAATCATATCCTGCGTAGGTACACAAACTGGCTTACCATCTGAAGGCTTTAATATATTACCTGCAGCTAGCATTAAAAATCTTGCTTCTGCTTGTGCTTCCACTGATAAAGGAACGTGAACTGCCATTTGGTCTCCATCGAAATCTGCATTGTATGCTGTACAAACAAGCGGATGAAGCTTTATAGCTCTACCTTCAACTAAAATTGGTTGGAATGCTTGAATTCCTAATCTGTGTAAAGTAGGTGCTCTATTAAGAAGAACTGGATGATCTGCAATAACTTCTTCAAGTACATCCCATACTTGAGGCATTACTCTTTCTACCATTCTCTTAGCACTCTTTATATTATGAGCTATTCCATCTTCAACTAATTTTTTCATTACAAAAGGCTTGAATAACTCTAATGCCATTTCCTTAGGTAAACCACATTGATACATTTTTAATTCTGGTCCAACAACTATAACAGATCTACCAGAATAATCAACCCTTTTACCAAGAAGGTTTTGTCTAAATCTACCTTGCTTACCTTTAAGCATATCTGATAATGATTTAAGTGGTCTATTTCCTGGACCTGTTACTGGTCTTCCTCTTCTACCATTATCAATTAATGCATCTACAGCTTCTTGAAGCATTCTTTTTTCATTTCTTACTATTATATCAGGCGCTCCAAGATCTAATAATTTTTTAAGTCTATTATTTCTATTTATAACTCTTCTATATAAATCATTTAAATCAGATGTTGCAAATCTTCCACCATCTAATTGAACCATTGGTCTTAAATCTGGCGGTATAACTGGAATAACATCAACAATCATCCATTCAGGTTTATTACCTGATTTTCTGAATGATTCTACAACTTCTAATCTTCTTATTATTCTTACTTTCTTTTGACCAGTACTTTGTTTTAAATCTTCTTTAAGCTCTACTGAACCTCTTTCTAAATCAATTTCAGATAATAATGTTTGAATAGCTTCCGCTCCCATTCCTGCAATAAAGCTACCTTCACCAAATTTATCACATGCTTCTCTATATTCTTTTTCATTAAGAAGTTGCTTCTTTAATAAAGAAGTTTCTTTAGGATCTATAACTATATAAGAAGCAAAGTATAAAACTTTTTCTAAAGCTCTAGGTGACATATCAAGAATTAATCCCATTCTTGAAGGAATACCTTTAAAATACCAAATATGAGATACTGGTGCAGCTAATTCTATGTGTGCCATTCTCTCTCTTCTAACTTTAGATTTAGTTACTTCAACACCACATCTATCACAAACTATTCCTTTGTATCTTACTCTCTTATATTTACCACAGTGACATTCCCAGTCTTTCATTGGTCCAAATATTCTTTCACAGAATAGACCATCTCTTTCAGGCTTTAATGTTCTATAATTTATAGTTTCAGGTTTCTTAACTTCTCCTCTAGACCACTCTCTAATTTGTGCTGGAGATGCTAGCCCTATTTGTAAAGCATCAAAATTATTTAACTCAAACAAGGGTGTGTCCTCCCTTCATAATTTAATGTTTGTTCTTAAAGATTCCCCCACTTAATAAGTGGGGGATATTGTATTGTTTAGTTAAAATCATCTAATTCTAAATCGCCAGTAAGATCTTCTAAGTCAAGATTATCATAATCTATTTCTTCTTCTACTTCTTCTACTGGAATATATGCATTATTTTCTTCTGATGTTTTAGGTAACACTTCTTCTGTTCCCTCTATGTTAACATCTAAATCTTCTATCTCTTCTTCAACAAACTCTTTTAACTTAACTTCTTCCTTATCATCATTTAATACCTTAACATCTAAACATAATGCTTGAAGTTCTTTTATAAGAACTTTAAATGATTCAGGAACTCCTGGTTCAGGAATATTTTCACCTTTAACAATTGCTTCATAAGTCTTAACTCTACCAACAACGTCATCTGATTTAACTGTAAGAATTTCTTGAAGTGTATGAGCTGCTCCATATGCTTCTAATGCCCAAACTTCCATCTCTCCAAATCTCTGACCACCAAATTGAGCTTTTCCTCCCAATGGCTGTTGTGTAACTAAAGAGTAAGGACCAGTTGATCTAGCATGAATTTTATCATCAACTAAGTGAGCAAGTTTTAAAATATACATAATACCAACTGTTACAGTATTATCAAACTCTTCACCAGTTCTACCATCTCTTAAAACTGTTTTTCCATTTGCATTATAGCCAGCATCTTCTAAACATTTCTCTATATCTTCTTCAGTTGCACCATCAAATACTGGTGTAGCTATATGCCACCCTAAAGCACTAGCTGCCCAACCTAAGTGAACTTCTAATACCTGACCAATATTCATACGTGATGGAACTCCTAAAGGATTTAAGCAGATTTGAAGTGGTCTTCCATCAGGTAAGAATGGCATATCTTCTTCTGGTAAAACTCTTGAGATAACCCCTTTATTACCATGACGTCCTGCCATTTTATCTCCAACTGATATCTTTCTCTTTTGAGCAATATAACATCTTACAAGTTCATTTACTCCTGGAGGTAAGTCATCTCCATTCTCTCTTGTAAAGACTTTTACATCAACTATTATACCAGCTTCTCCATGTGGTACTCTTAATGATGTATCTCTAACTTCTCTAGCTTTTTCACCAAATATAGCTCTAAGTAGTCTTTCTTCTGCTGTTAATTCAGTTTCACCTTTTGGTGTAACTTTTCCAACAAGAACATCTCCAGATCTTACCTCTGCTCCAATTCTTATTATTCCTCTTTCATCTATATCCTTTAAAGTATCTTCACTTACATTAGGAATATCTCTAGTTATCTCTTCAGGTCCTAACTTAGTATCTCTAGCTTCACATTCATACTCTTCTATATGGATTGAAGTAAATACATCTTCTCTTACTAATTCTTCTGAAATTAGCATAGCATCCTCATAGTTATAACCTTCCCAAGTAATGAATCCTATTCTTATATTCTTTCCTAAAGCTATTTCTCCTAAATCAGTAGATGGTCCATCAGATAATACTTGACCTTTAGTAACTTTTTCACCTTTAGACACTATAGGTCTTTGATTTATACATGTTCCTTGGTTACTTCTCTTAAACTTAAGAAGTCTATAAGTATCTGTACCACCATCTAAATCTCTTTTAACTCTTATTTCATTAGCACTTACATAAGTTACAGCACCATCATTTTTAGCTTTTGGTAAAACTCCTGAATCTACTGCAGCTTTATACTCAATTCCGGTTCCAACTATAGGTGCCTGTGGTTTTAATAAAGGAACTGCCTGACGTTGCATGTTTGATCCCATTAGAGCTCTTGATGCGTCGTCATTCTCTAAAAATGGTATCATAGCTGTTGCAACAGATACTAATTGTCTTGGAGAAACATCTATTAAGTCAACATCTTCTTTTGGTATAACTAATACTTCTCCTTTAGCTCTTACAGTAACCTTTTTATCTATAAAACGACCTTCTTCATCTAATGGCTCATTAGCCTGAGCTACTAGATATTGATCTTCTTCATCTGCAGTAAAATATCTTATTTCTTTTGTCGCTATTCCAGCTTCTTTATCTACTACTCTATATGGAGTTTCAATAAATCCATACTCATTAACCCTAGCATAAGTTGCTAATGAGTTAATAAGACCTATGTTCGGTCCCTCTGGTGTTTCTATAGGACACATTCTACCATAATGTGAATGGTGAACATCTCTTACTTCGAAACCAGCTCTTTCTCTTGAAAGCCCTCCAGGTCCAAGAGCTGATAATCTTCTCTTGTGAGTCAACTCTGATAATGGATTTGTTTGATCCATAAACTGTGATAATTGAGAACTTCCGAAAAACTCTTTTATAGATGCAGCAACTGGTCTTATATTAATTAATTGTTGTGGAGTTATAGTTTCTTGGTCTTGAATAGTCATTCTTTCTTTAACTACTCTTTCCATTCTTGATAAACCAATTCTAAATTGATTTTGTAAAAGTTCTCCAACACTTCTTAATCTTCTATTTCCTAAGTGATCTATGTCATCTACATATCCTATGGAATATGCTAACCCAATTTGATAACTTATAGTTGCAAATATATCATCTCTGATTATATGCTTTGGTATAAGTCTTGTTATGTTCTTTTTAATTTCTTCTTTTATAGTTGCTTCATCTGAGTAATTATCTAAAATTTCTTTTAATGTAGGATAGTGAACTAATTCTCTTATATTTAAATCTGATAAATCAAAATTCACACACTTATGTATATCTACAAAGTGATTTCCTATAACTCTTATTACTCTGTCTTCAACAACAACATCAACTGAATTTATACCTTTATTTTGAATTTCTTCTGCTTTAACTCTTGAAATTTTTTCACCTTTAACTACTAAAACTTCACCTGTTTCAGAATCAATTATATCTTCAGCTGCTATTTGATTAGCTATTCTTAAATTCAAAGCTAATTTTTTATTAAATTTATATCTTCCAACTCTTGATAAATCATATCTCTTAGCATCAAAGAATAGAGAATCAATTAATGAAATAGCACTATCAACAGTAGGTGGCTCACCCGGTCTTAATCTTTTATAGATTTCTAATAGTGCTTCTTCCTTAGTCTTAGTATTATCTTTCTCTATTGTAGCTTTGAATCTTTCTTCTTCACCAAAATAGTCTAACAATTCTTGGTCACTACCAAATCCCATAGCTCTACCAAGAATACTTATAGGAAGTTTTCTTGTTTTATCTATTCTTACATAAATAACATCATTAGAATCTGTTTCATATTCTAACCATGCACCTCTATTAGGTATTACTGTTGCTGAGAACAGCTTTTTACCAGTTTTGTCTACATTATAATTGTAATAAACTCCTGGTGATCTTACTAACTGGGAAACAATAACTCTTTCGGCACCGTTAATTATAAAAGTTCCTTGCTCTGTCATTAATGGGAAATCTCCCATAAATACCTCTTGTTCCTTAATTTCACCAGTCTCTTTGTTTTGTAATCTTACTGCTACTTTTAATGGTGCAGCATAAGTAGCATCTCTTTCTTTACACTCTTCAACTGAATATTTTGTGTTTTCCATATCTAGAGTATAACCTACGAATTCAAGCACAAGATTTCCAGTAAAGTTTGATATAGGATTTATATCATCAAAAACTTCATGGAGCCCTTCTTTTAGAAACCAATTATAAGAATCTAATTGTACTTCAATTAAATTTGGCATTTCTGCTACTTCTTTTACTTTTCCAAAACTCATTCTCGTTCTTTTTCCAACTTGGACAGGATGTACCATCAACTTTCACCCCTTGTATAAACTAAAATAACCAAAAACATAATTTCCCTAAGGACCTATGCTTTCGGATTGCATACAATATCATCTTTTTAGTATAACCAGTTTTTACTGTACTATACATAAAAATACATATTAAAAAAATACTATCACTTAATAGTACATTTATTTATACTATCATACAGTTAACATATTGTCAACACGCTATAAAGCTTTAAATCTTAACGTTCTTTAACTCTTTCGTGAAAAAAAGAGGCACTTAAAAAGTACCTCTCCTATTTTAAAAGTTAATTATTTAACTTCTACTTCTGCTCCAACTTCAGATAATTTAGCTTTGATTTCTTCAGCTTCTTCTTTAGAAACAGCTTCTTTTAATGTTTTAGGAGCTCCGTCAACTATTTCTTTAGCTTCTTTTAAGCCTAATCCAGTTAACTCTCTAACAACTTTGATAACTTTTATTTTGTTAGCACCAGCGCTAGCTAATACTACATCAAATTCAGTTTTTTCTTCAGCAGCAGCACCTGCAGCAGCTCCAACAACAGCTACTGGAGCAGCAGCGCTTACACCAAACTCCTCTTCACAAGCCTTAACTAACTCGTTTAATTCTAAAACAGTCATACCTTTTATAGCTTCTATAATTTGCTCTTTTGTCATGATTAGCACCTCCGAATTTTCTTTCCTATTTAATTAATTATTTATTTTATTTTATTTTATTCAGCAGATTCTGATTCTTTCTTGTCTGCTATTGCACTTAATAAGTATGCAAAATTTGATACTGGAGCTTGGAAGCTTCCAAGAAGTTGTGCAAGTAACACTTCTCTTGAAGGAATTGATGCAAGTTGTTTAACTTTTTCAGCATCAAATATTTCTCCATCAACGATACCTGCTTTTAACTCAAGCTTTTTATTTTCCTTAGCGAAATCGTTAAGGATTCTTGCAGCAGCTGTAGCATCCTCGTATCCAAATGCTATTGAAACTGGACCTTCTAAAAATGGAACTATTCCTTCGTGTCCTAATTCTTTAGCAGCTAGAGTAACTAATGTGTTTTTGTAAACTTTGTACTCAACACCTGCTTCTCTTAAGCTTTTTCTTAACTTAGTATCTTGTTCAACAGTTAATCCTTGATAGCTTGCAAGTATAACAGATTGAGCTTTCTCTAACTTCTCTCTGATTTCTGCAACCTTAGCTTCTTTTAATTGTCTGTTTTTATTCACTGTGTCCACCTCCTCACAGTTTAAAACTGCTTCATATATTAAGAAAAGTCTTCCCGTAGACATAGGAAGACTCATTACATACAATGTATTGAACCTCGGTAGGTTGATTTACGTTATGCTTTTGCACCTACTGTCTACGGAAACTTTATTTGCTTTTTTCAACAAGTGATATTTTATCACTTCACTTAAGTTATGTCAACTATTTTATTAAATTAAAATTAATCTAAAACTTTAGTTGGGTTAACTTTTGCTCCAGGTCCCATAGTAGCTGAAACTGAAACTGATTTAATGTATTGTCCTTTAGCTGCTGCTGGCTTAGCTTTTACTAAAGCATCCATTAAAGTTTTGAAGTTATCACTTAACTTTTCAACTCCAAAAGATTTCTTTCCGATTGGACAGTGAACTATAGCAGTTTTATCAACTCTATACTCAACTTTACCAGCTTTAATATCAGCTATAGCTTTAGCTACATCAAATGTAACTGTTCCTGATTTTGGGTTTGGCATTAATCCCTTTGGTCCTAATACCCTACCTAATCTTCCAACTACTCCCATCATATCTGGAGTAGCAACAACTACATCATAGTCAAACCAATTTTCTCCTTGGATCTTTTGAACTAATTCATCAGCTCCAACGAAATCTGCTCCTGCTGCTTCAGCCTCTTTAGCTTTTTCACCTTTAGCAAATACTAAAACTTTAACAGTTTTACCAGTTCCGTGTGGAAGAACTACTGCTCCTCTAACTTGTTGATCAGCATGTCTTGGGTCAACCCCTAATCTTACATGTAATTCAATAGTTTCATCAAATTTAGCTTTTGCAGTTTTAACAGCAAGCTCTAAAGCTTCTGCTGGAGTATATAATGCATTTCTATCTATTAATTTTGCACTTTCAACATATTTCTTTCCCATGAATATAATCCTCCTTCGTGGTATTAGCGGTTTTTACCTCCCACCGTTTTGTGTGAATAAATTATTCTACTACAGTAACTCCCATACTTCTAGCAGTTCCTTCTATCATGCTCATTGCACTTTCAATTGAAGCTGCATTTAAGTCAGGCATTTTTAATTCAGCAATTTTTCTAACTTGCTCTTTAGTTATACTTCCAACTTTAGTTCTATTTGGAACTCCTGAACCACTTTCGATTCCTAATTCTTTCTTTATAAGAACTGCAGCTGGTGGAGTTTTTAATATAAAGCTGAATGATCTATCTTGATATACAGTTATTACAACCGGTATTATTAATCCTGCTTGATTAGCAGTTTTTGCATTGAACTCTTTACAGAATCCCATTATATTTACACCATGTTGACCTAAAGCTGGTCCTACTGGTGGTGCTGGTGTTGCTTTCCCTGCAGGAAGTTGAAGTTTTATCATTCCTGTTACTTTCTTAGCCATGAGTTTGTTCCTCCTATACTGTGGTATTTTCGGACTTACGCCCTCCCACTTAATTAAGACGTTAGTCTGATTAATCTAATTTTTCTATTTGATTAAAATCTAGTTCAGCAAGAGTCTCTCTTCCGAACATATCAACTAAGGCTTTAACCTTATGTTTATCTGCAGTAATTTCTTGTACTGTTGCACTAAAGCCACTTAAAGCACCTGAAATTATATTTATTGTTTCTCCTACCTCCAAGTCTACATCTACAAAAGTCTGCATTACTCCCATAGATTCCACCTCTTCATCGGTAAGTGGAACAGGTTTAGATCCTGGTCCAACGAATCCAGTAACTCCTCTAGTATTTCTTACTACATACCAGGAATCATCTGTCATTAACATGTTAACTAAAACATACCCTGGAAATTTTTTCTTCAAAGTAGTTTTAACCTTACCATCTTTCTCTTCTGTACATTCTTCCATAGGAACTTGAATATCTAGAATCAAAGAATGAAGATTTCTATTTTCTATAGTTTTTTCAATATTAGCTTTTACTTTGTTTTCATATCCAGAATAAGTGTGTACAACGTACCATCTAGCTCTTTCACTCATATTCTATCTGGTGATTATTTCACCAAACCTCCCTTATATTATTTAAGTCCAAACACTAAATCAAAGAGGTTTTTAAAAATAAAGTCCATGCTACCTACTAGTAATATGAAAGCTATAGCAAATACAAATACAGCTAATACAGCTTTCTTAGTGTCTTCTTTAGAAGGCCAAGTTATTCTTTTAACTTCTGCCTTAACCTCTCTAAAAAATCTTGTTAAACTAAATCTTCTTTTAGACTCTTTAACATTTTGTTTTGCTGTCATAAATTCACATCCTTAACACCATTTATGTGTTCAAATTTAATTAATATAAAACTTAATTACTTAGTTTCTCTATGAAGAGTATGTGACTTACAGAACTTACAGTATTTGTTCATTTCTATTCTGTTAGGATCATTTTTCTTATTCTTCATTGTATTGTAATTTCTTTGTTTGCACTCTGTGCATGCTAAAGTTATTTTTACTCTCACGTCCAGCACCTCCAGTTTTATTATATATAAAATTAGTTTTACTTACTTTGTTTACTTATGTGTTACTAAACTACATTATCACAAATCCATAAAACTGTCAACAAATGTTGACTATGTAAAGGACTAGGTTAATTCACCCAGTCCTTTGTTTTAAATATATTTTAATAATAATTATTACTCTATTATGCTAGTAACAACTCCTGAACCTACAGTTCTTCCACCTTCTCTGATTGCGAATCTTAATCCCTCATCCATTGCTACTGGGTTGATTAATTCAACATTCATGTCTATGTGGTCTCCTGGCATTACCATTTCCATTCCTTCTGGTAATTTGATTGATCCAGTTACATCTGTTGTTCTGAAGTAGAATTGTGGTCTATATCCATCAAAGAATGGTGTATGTCTTCCACCTTCTTCTTTTTTAAGTACGTATACTTGACCTACAAATTTTCTATGTGGGTTTACTGATCCAACTTTTGATAAAACTTGACCTCTTTCGATATCAGTTCTTTGAACACCTCTTAATAATGCTCCTATGTTGTCTCCAGCTTGCGCCTCATCTAGTAACTTTCTGAACATTTCTATTCCTGTTACTACTGTTTTCTTTCTTTCATCAGTTAATCCGATTACTTCAACTTCGTCTCCTACGTGAAGTATTCCTCTTTCAACTCTTCCTGTTGCAACTGTTCCTCTACCAGTAATTGTGAATACATCTTCTACTGGCATTAAGAATGGCTTATCTGTTGCTCTTTCTGGTGTTGGAATGTAGCTATCTACTGCTTCCATTAACTCTAAGATTGGTGCTATTGAAGCTTCATCTGTTGGGTTCTCTAATGCTTTTAATGCTGAACCTTTTATTACTGGTATATCGTCTCCTGGGAAGTTGTACTCGCTTAATAACTCTCTAACTTCCATTTCTACTAATTCTAATAACTCTTCGTCATCTACCATATCTGCTTTATTTAAGAATACTACGATATAGTCAACTCCTACTCTTGATGCAAGTAAGATATGCTCTCTTGTTTGAGGCATTGGACCATCTGCTGCTGAACAAACTAATATTGCTCCATCCATTTGTGCTGCTCCTGTTATCATGTTCTTAACATAGTCAGCATGTCCTGGACAATCAACGTGTGCATAGTGTCTATTATCTGTTTGATACTCAACGTGTGCTGTGTTGATTGTTATTCCTCTTTCTTTCTCCTCTGGAGCTTTATCTATATCTGCATAGTTAAATGCTTCAGCGAATCCTCTATTTGCTAAAACTGTTGTTATAGCTGCTGTTAATGTTGTCTTACCATGGTCTACGTGACCGATTGTTCCAATGTTAACGTGTGGTTTACTTCTTTCGAATTTTGCCTTTGACATTGTAATTTCCTCCTTAAAATCAAATAAACTCTGCCTAGCGTGTTGTGAATTCCATTTTTTGGAGCTCACGATCGGGATTGAACCGACGACCTCCGCCTTACCAAGGCGACGCTCTGCCGACTGAGCTACGTGAGCAACTTCAAAATTTATTCAATTTATTCCTTATACCATAAAAATTTTACTACTAATAAATTTCTTTGTCAATATTTTTTAACAAATGATTTATTTAATATTTAAACACTTTTCTAGCTTTCTTTTAACTCTTTGTAAAGCATTATCAATAGATTTAGCATGTCTGTCTAAATCGCATGCTATTTCTTGATAACTCTTTCCATCTAAATAAGAATTTAAAACTTCTAATTCTAATTCTGAAAGAACTTTTTCAATTTCTTTCTCTATGTGTTGAACTTCTTCTTTACTTATAATAACTTCTTCTGGATCAGTAATTGTTAAACCTTCTAAAACATCTAACAAAGTTCTGTCAGACTCCTCTTCATACATAGGCTTGTTTAATGAAACGTATGTATTTAATGGAATATGCTTTTGTCTTGTAGCTGTTTTTATAGCTGTTATAATTTGTCTTGTTATACATAATTCTGCAAATCCTTTAAAAGAAGCTAATTTATTAGGATTAAAATCTCTAATAGCCTTATATAAACCTATCATCCCTTCTTGATAAATATCTTCTTTATCTGCACCTATTAAAAAATATGATTTTGCTTTTGCTTTAACAAATTGCTCATATTTATTAATAATATATTCTAAAGCTCTTTCATTTCCACCTTTTGCTATAATAACAATTTTTTCATCTGATTCTACTAAAGGGTCAAAACTATTAGTTAATACTCGTTTATTACTCACTATACCCCCCCTTAAACCATAAATATTCTAGATTAAACTATCCTTTTGTATTATTTACTTTTTCTAATTTCATCTAATTTTTTAAAGACTTCTCCTGTTAAGCTGTCTCCAAGAAAATTTTTATTTGTAGATAATTTATTAATCTCTGATTTTTTTCTAATTTTTTCCTCTACCTTTATAACTTCATGATAGAATTCTAAAGAGGACATTCTTATAGCTCCTCTTTGAAATATTGTTTGTTGCTCTAACCAATCGGATGTAACAACTGTAACTTCTATTTTTTTCCCTATGTCATTAACCATTCTCTCTATATAAGCATCTGCTGTTTCTCCATCTTTTGTAAAAACCGTGATAATTTGTCCGGTTATATCTTTTTTTTCTAAGCTACCTGTAACCTTATGTGCATCAAAAACTACATGTATTTCACAATTATCATAATAAGCATAGTTTTCCATAATATCAGCTAATTTCTTTCTAGCAGATTCATAACTATATTTTTTTATTGTCTTTAAATTAGGCCAACTATTTATAACATTATATCCATCAACAAAAATAACCTTCACATATATCACTCTTTTTCTATTTTCTTATTCTAGACTTTAATACTTCATACATCATTATACCACCTGCAACCGAAGCATTTAAAGAGTTTATTTTTCCAACCATAGGAATTTTAACTAATTTGTCACATTTACTTTTAGTTAATTTAGACATTCCTTTTCCTTCACTTCCTATAATGATAGCACAAGCACCTTGAAAATTTATTTCATAGCTATATTCATCTCCCATTATATCAGCACCATAAACCCATATATTTTTACTTTTTAATTCATCTATAACAGAATTTATATTTGTTACTTTAGCTATTTTAATATGTTCTATAGCTCCTACTGATGCTTTATACACAGTTCCTGTAACTCCTACATTTCTTCTTTTAGGTATTATTATGCCATGAACACCACATAATTCAGCTGTTCTTACTATAGAACCTAGATTATGAGGATCTTCTAATTCGTCTAAAATTATTATAAACGGAGATTCACCTCTTTTTTCAGCATATAAAAGTATATCTTCTACAGTTGAATACTTAAAAGGTGTTATTTGAGCAATAACTCCTTGATGAGCTCTTGTTTCACTCATAGAATCTAATTTTTTTCTATCAACTTCTTTAATTACTATTTTCTTTTCTTTTGCTAATGCTATTATTTTATTTATTGAACCTTCTAATTTTCCATTAGCTATAAATAATTGTTCTATGGTTTTATCAGTTTTTAATAATTCTATTACAGCATTTCTTCCTTCAACTAAATCTTCTCTATTTTTTACTTCATTAGTAGCTTCTCTATCAAATTTTTCTTTAAACATTTTATTTTGTTGTCTTACTAATTCACTTTTTTGTTTACGAGTTAAATTTCTAAATTTATTTTCTGACTTTGTCATAAGTATTCTCTCCTTAATTAATTGATTATTATTTTTTAAGATATAAACTTCTCATTTCCTTAACTTTTCCACAGCTCATAGATCCTTCTGGACATACTCCTGCAACACAACTCGGTCCTGATTTTTTAAATAGTATTGGTGCTACTTCTCTAACTTGATACACCATTTGTTTAGCTAATTCTCTAATTTCCCATTGAGCTCTTTCACAACATCTATGATGAAAAAAATTAATTAAACTTCTAGCATTCATAGTAAATACTACTTTAGTTTCACAAGCATTTGGAAATACATATCTTGCATCTTCTATAGCTTTTTTTTCTGCCATTTTATCATTAATACCTTGGCATATATATTTTTCCTTAAGTATTTTAGCTATTTCATCATAACTATTTTGACTTTCTTTCATAGCTTTTATAAATAAAATTTTAGCTTCTTCATTTTCCTCTATAGCAGGAGGAACTATATATTCAAATTGTTCTAACTTAACATATCTTTGACTTTGTTGAGAATATGACGCTATTCTATGTCTAACTAATTGATGAGTTAAACTTCTAGAAACTCCTTCTACTGCAAAAGTAAAGCTAACATGTTCAATAGGTGATGCATGCCCATAAGACATTAACATATTTAAAAATTTTTCTGTATTTTCTTCTGTTAATTTTTCCATTATATCATCTACCCCAACAGCACTGTAACAAAGTTTAGCTGCTGCTGCTATTGTTTTTTCAGGTTCTGGTGTATATTGTATTAATTTAACTTTTAAACTCATTTATAACTCTCCTAAACATTAATCTTTATTGCTTTAATTAGAATGTAATTTAATCTCTCTTCATTATTTGATAAATATAAATATCCAATTAATGCTTCAAAGCCTGTAGCATTTCTATAATCTCTAACATCTGCATTTTTAGGAACTGTTGCTGATTTAGCATTTCTTCCTCTTTTATATATATAATGTTCTTCTTCATTTAGGTCATCTTCTAAGAGCCTTATTATGTTACTTTGAGCTTTAGCTTTAACATATTGTATAGCTTTAATGTGAATTTTATGAGCAGATAAACCTACATTATCACTCAATATATAGTTTCTTATAAATAATTCATAAACTACATCACCAATTAATGCTAATTGTAATGGATTTAACATTCTTGCTTCATCCTTAGTAAATTGTTTAAATAATAAGTTATTTAGCATTTTCTCTCCTTTATTTTAATACTAAACCTATTTTCTTTAATATTTTAAGGTAATTAAGTATTACATTCAATAATTAATTTAGTCACTACATAATATATTTTAAATTTAAAAGAATGACTTGCAAAGAATTTCTTCATATGCAAGTCATAACCATTATATTTTTTTCCATCTAACTCCTTGAGGAGTATCTTCAAGAACAATACCTCTTGCTTTTAAATCATCTCTTATTTTATCAGCTAAAGCAAAGTCTTTATCTTTTCTAGCTTTTTGTCTTTGCTCTATTAATCCTTCTATTTCATCTTCAAGAGTTCCTTTTGTAGATTTTTGTAAAATTCCTAAAGGCATTCCTAATTCTCTTATTAAGCTTAAAGCTTCTTTTACTAACTCTTTAGAAGAATTTATTGTAATATTTGTATTTATATCTTTTATTAAATCAAATATAGCAGTAATAGCATCAGCTGTATTAAAATCATCATCCATTTTTTCTATGTATTTATTTTTATACTTTGATAATGATTCTAAATATTTTTTTTCTTCCTCATTTATTTCATCTCTAGAAACTTCAACTATTAAATTTTCTAAATTTCCTATAGTATTGTATATTCTTTCTACAGATGCTTTTGCAGAGTATAATAAATCTTCACTAAAATTAAGTTGTTGTCTATAATGTGCTGATAACATTAAAAATCTAATTACATCAGCATCAAACTTTTCTAATATTTCTCTTGCAGTAAAAAAATTATTTAATGATTTAGACATCTTTTCATTATTTACATTTACAAAGGCAGAATGTAACCAGTAATTTGAAAAAGATTTCCCAGTTAAAGCTTCACTTTGAGCTATTTCATTTTCATGATGAGGAAATGCTAAATCTGAACCTCCAGCATGTATATCTATAGTATCACCAAGAATCTTTTTAGCCATACATGAACATTCTATATGCCATCCAGGTCTTCCCATTCCCCACGGACTTTTCCAAGCTGGTTCTCCTGTTTTTTGTGCTTTCCAAATTGCAAAATCCATAGGATCTTGCTTTCTTTCATCTATGCTTATTCTTGCTCCTGACTGCAAATCTTCTATATTTTGCCCCGATAATTTTCCATAGCTATTAAACTTTTTAGTTGAAAAATAAACATCTCCATTTACTTCATAAGCATATCCTTTATTAACCAATTCCTTTACAAACTTTATAATATCACTAATATACTCTGTTGCTCTTGGATTAACAGAAGCTCTCTCTATATTTAAAGCATCTGCATCTTTATAATACTCTTTTATATATTTATCTCCGATTTCTTTAACTGTTGTATTTTCTTCGTTAGCTTTCTTAATCATTTTATCATCTATATCAGTAAAATTTTGAACAAAATCAACTTTAAAACCTCTATATTCAAAATATCTTCTTATAGTATCAAATACTATGAATGTCCTCCCATTACCTATATGAAAAAAATTATAAACGGTAGGACCGCATACATACATTTTCACTTCGCCATTAACTAATGGTTTAAACTCTTCTTTTTGTTTAGTTAGAGTATTATATACCTTAATCATTATTACCCCTCCTATTATTCTATAACTCTGAATATAATTTTAAGTATTTTGGATTGTTATTTTATTGAACCTTTAATCCTTCATTTAAAAATTCTTTTTTAATTTTAGTGAAGATTTCATCTGTATTAATTACTTCCATATCTCCACCTTTTCTTAACTTAAATTCTACTTGATTTTCCCCAATTTTTTTTCCAACAGTAATTCTCATAGGGATTCCCATAAGTTCCGCATCCTTGAATTTAACTCCTGCACGTTCATTTCTATCATCAAGTAAAACATCTATGCCTTTAGATCTTAAGTTTGTATATATTTCTTCTGCCGATTTAACTTGCTTTTCATCTTTAATATTAGCTACTATAATTGAAACATGATATGGCGCTACAGACAATGGCCATATTATTCCATTTTCATCATTATGCTGTTCTATTATTGAAGCCATAGTTCTAGTTACACCTATTCCATAACATCCCATAACAAAAGGCTTTGATTTTCCATCTTCATCTATAAATGTAGCATTCATAGCTTCTGAATATTTAGTTCCTAATTTAAAAATATGTCCTACTTCCGTTCCTCTAGCTATAGTAATTTCACATCCACAACAAGGGCATTTTTCACCAATTGTTATATTTCTATAATCGCCAACTTTACCCTGGAAATCTCTTTTAAAATTAACATTTTTCATATGATATCCTGTTTCATTAGCTCCAACTATAAAATTAAACATATTTGCAACTTCTTCATCAACTAATAATTCATCAACCTTTATCCCTATAGGACCTGCAAATCCAGTAATTGCTCCTGTAGCATTTTTCACTATTTCCTCATTAGCCATTTCTAATTCTATAACTTCACCTAAAGCATTAGCTACTTTTGTTTCATTTACTTCTCTATCTCCTCTAACCATAACTGCAACTACTTTATTATCTACTCTATAAATTAAAGTTTTTGCCATTTTTTTATTTGAACAATTAAAGAAATTTTTTAAATCTTCTATTGTTTTAATATTTGGTGTTTCTACTTTATTTAAATCTCTTAGCTCTTCTTTTTCTGCTAACTCTGGTGTAGCTATGGCTTTTTCTATATTAGCTGCATAATTACATGATGTACAGAAAACTACATCATCTTCTCCAACTTCTGATTTAACCATAAATTCAGCTGAATTTGAACCTCCTATTGCACCTGAATCAGCCTCTACACATTTAGCATCTAATCCACATCTATTGAATATTTTAACATACGCTTCATGCATTTTATCATATGATAAATCTAAACCTAATTGATCTTTATCAAAACTATAAGCATCTTTCATTACAAACTCTCTAGATCTCATTATTCCAAATCTTGGTCTTCTTTCATCTCTATATTTTGTTTGAATTTGATATAGATTAACTGGTAATTGTTTATATGATTTTATTTCATTTCTTGCTATATCCGTAAACACTTCTTCATGAGTTGGTCCTAAACAAAAATCTCTTTCATTTCTGTCTTTTACTCTAAACATTTCTGCTCCATAAGCTTCCCATCTACCTGACTCTTTCCAAAGTTCTGAAGGTATTAATGCAGATGCTAAAAATTCTTGTGCTCCAGCATTATTCATTTCTTCTCTTACTATATCTTCTATATTTTTTAATACTTTAAGACCTAATGGCATATAATTATAAATTCCAGCAGCCATTTTTCTCATCATACCAGATCTTAACATAAGTTTATGACTTGCTATTTCAGCTTCTGCTGGCACTTCTCTTAACGTTGATACTAACATATTTGACATTTTCATAATTCTACCTCCTAATATAACTTCCTATGAATATTAAAATTTATAAAAAAAAGCTCCCCTAAGAAAAAAATTCTTAGGGCGAGCATATATCGCGGTACCACCTAAATTTGTACTTTCATAATGATAACGGTATTTCACCGATTAGTTTTTTTCTATAACTCCGAAGTAGGTTCAAAACTTTATTGGAATCTTTCAGCCTTGGATTCACTCTCTGTATAAAATAGTTTCTACTAATCTTCTTCAACGCTTTACAAATATACATTTTTTACTTTTTTCATTATATCTATATAATCATACTATGTCAATAAAAGAAGTAAACTATTCTAAACTTTATAACTCTTTACAAATTCATTGCATAATATTAAATCTTCTGCTGTTGTAACTTTAATATTTTTATAATCACCTTCATAAAGATATACGTTATTTTTAAACATATCTACAGCCATTGTATCATCTGTTACTGTTTTAGATTCTTTTTTTATTTTTTCATGACAATCTAATATTATTTCATATTTAAAACACTGAGGTGTTTGAACTGCTACAAGTGAATTTCTTTTCGGTGTATCAATAGAAAAATTATGTTCATTTTTAATTTTGATTGTATCCTTAGGCACAACTCCTGGAGCTGCAGCACCAAATTCTCTAGCATACTTAATTCCATCATATATAATATTTAAATTTACAAATGGTCTTGCACCATCATGTATTAATACAATTTCACAATCATTTATAGATTTTAAAGCATTATATACTGAATCTTGTCTTTCTACTCCACCTTCAACTATCTTATGTATTTTAAAAGTAAATCTATTTAATATATTATTCTTAAAATAATCAATCTCTCTTTTAGGAAGAACTAATATTATTTCATCAATAATTGAACATTTTTCAAAAGCCTTTAATGTATAATATATTAAAGGTTTACCTTCAATTTCAATGAATTGTTTACTTATGTCTCCTCCCATTCTTTTTCCTTTTCCACCTGCTAATATTACACTTACTATTTTTCCCATAAAACTTACCTTTCAATTTTTCAAGCTTTTTGTTTAGCAAATATCATTCTACCAGCTGCCGTTTGTAAAACCGACGTAACTACTACATTTATTTCTTCCCCAATAAATTTTCTTCCCCCTTCTACTACAATCATTGTTCCATCATCTAAGTAAGCAACCCCTTGACCTGATTCTTTACCATCTTTTACTACAGTCAATCTCATATCTTCACCAGGAAGAACTACTGGTTTTATAGCATTAGCTAATTCATTTATATTTAAAACAGGAACACCTTGAACCTCTGCAACTTTATTTAAGTTATAATCATTAGTAATAACTTTTCCTATTAATTTTTGTCCTAATTTTAATAATTTACTATCAACTTCATTTATTTCTGGAAAATCACCTTCCCAAATTTGAACTTCTATAGTTAATTCTTTTTGTATTTTATTTAAAATATCTAATCCTCTTCTACCTCTAGTTCTTTTTAAACTATCTGAACAATCTGAAATATGTCTAAGTTCATCTAAAACAAAACTTGGTATTACTAAAGGTCCCTCTATAAATCCTGTTTGACATAAATCAAAAATTCTTCCATCTATTATTACAGATGTGTCTAAAATTTTTGGTATCATACCACCCTTTGCTTTAGATTTTTTTTCTTTTTGATTTGATTTATCTCTTTTTAAATTTTCTAAATAATTAAGAATATCTTCTCTTTTTTTTACAGCTAAATCTACACCTATAGCAATTGAGATTAGATTTCCAACTATTAAAATAAGTGGACCTATAAAATCACTAAATTTATTATCCATCTTATTTAGAATACTATTTAATGGAATAGTAAAAATTGAAGCTATAATTAGAGCTATAATTGCTCCTAATACTCCAAAAATTATTTCACTTGGTGAAAGTTTATTTATACTCCTTTCAACAAAGGACATAAACTTTCTTATAATTCTATAAATAGCTGGTGAAAGAATAAATAATAAAATTCCCAAAATAACTGTTAATATAATATAAAATGATACCAATAAAATAATATTAGAAAAATATCCATTTTCAGCTATATATTTACTTTTAACTATAGAATCGGCCAATATATATCCTATTAATAACCCTAAAATAGTAAATATAATTCTAAATACTTTTTTGATCATTTTATCACCTCCTAAGCTTAATTATTGACATGTTTTATAACTATAATTCAAAAATCTTTAGGCATTTATTTATAGAATATCACCTTATAAAAAATTCTTCAATTCATATTTGATATATTTGGTATTTAATGCCCCCTGTTAATGTTATATACTTTGTTTTAATATTATATTTAAGTTCTGGTTACGTATCCATATTAATTACTAACTGGAATTTAATTGACAAGTGATTTGGAAAAATTTTATAATTATTATAGGTCAAAGATTCTTTTGTTAAGGAGTTGAACACTATGAAAGATTTAATTTTTGACGATTTTCAAAATAGCGTAAATAACTCTCTATTAAGACACAAAAGCATATTAGATATATTAAGTAAATATCAAGAATCTCAAGCAAGAGCGAATAGAGCTATTTGCAAATCCGTCACTAATTGTGGTTGCATTAAAATTAATGCTGAAAAACAAAATTTAGAATGTGAAAAGACATCTTTAGAGGATTTAAATACTTGTTTTAAATCTCACCTAACTGGCTCTCTATGTGAAAGTTGTAGAGAGGTTATTGAAAGAGAATTAGGAAATAATATATTTTATATTACTGCTTTATGTAATTGTTTAGACTTAAATTTATATGACATACTATTAAAAGAATATGGTAAAATCAATACTTTAGGAAAATTCTCTTTTAGATAATATTAATATCAGTAAGTGCCATTATATTTAATGGCACTTACTGATTTATAAATTTTTATTAACTAATACCTGTTCTCTAGTTCTTCTTAATCCATTTTTTATAGCACGCGCTCTAGCCTCACCAATTCCCTCAACTTGATCCAATTCATCTTTTCCAGCTTCTAATACATATTTTAATTTCTTAAAATGTTTCACTAAATTTTCTATTACAACTGATGGAATTCTTGGTATTTTACTTACTATTCTATAGCCTTTAGGTGACACTAATGTGTCAACTAAAGATTTGCCAATATAGCCTAACTCTCTAGAAATCTGGTCTAAATCTAATAAATCTTCTGCTGATAAACTTTGTATACTTTGATATACATCTTTATAATTAACTATTTCTGTACAGTAATCTCTAATTAATAAAATTCCGTCTTGTTCTATACTTCTAACTAATTCATTTAATTGCATGGAAATTAATCTTCCTTCATTGCCCAGTTCTATAATATATCCTTCTATTTCTTCTACTATTCTCATTACCATCTCTGTTCTTTGTATAGCTGTAACTACATCAAATAAAGTTGCTAAATCTTGAAACTCTAATATGTTAAGATTATTTATTACTCTTTCTAAAACAGCAACATATTTTTCAAGAGTTTGTATCGCTTGATTAGCTTTACTTAAAACAACACTACTATCTCTTAAAACATATTTTATATCTGATTTATATATAGTTATTATATTTCTTCTTTGGGAAATTGCTATAGCTACATTTCCTGTTTGTTTTGCTACTCTTTGAGCAGTTCTATGTCTAGTTCCAGTTTCATAAGTAGTTATTGATTGTTCTGGCATTAATTGAGTATTTGCATATAATATTCTTTTCAAATCCGAACTAACAATTATAGCACCATCCATTTTAGCTAATTCATATATATATGCTGGACTATAATCTGAATTTATATTAAATCCTCCATCTACAAGATCCAAAACTTGTTCAGTATCACCTAATACAATTAATCCACCGGTTTTAGCTCTTAATATATTTTCTAGTCCCTCTCTTAAACTTGTTCCAGGACTCATTATTTTTAAAATATTTTTCAATTCGTTATCATTTTTTTCTCTCATATGCTCACCCATCTATTAAAATATCTTTGAAATTGCTTCTTTTAAAGTTTTAACAGCTATTATATTTAAATTATAATCTTTTAATTTTTCTAAATTTCTATATGGAACTACAGCATTTAAAAAACCCATTTTTTTAGCTTCATTTATTATTCTATCACAATTTGAAACTGGACGGATTTCACCTGTAAGTCCAACCTCTCCAATTATTAAAACTTTTTCTAAAGATGTAACTTTTCCTTTAATTGAAGATATTAATGCTATAGCAATACCTAAATCGGCAGTAGTTCCATCTATCTCTAATCCACCAACTACATTTACATACACATCATTATTGTAAAAAGGTATTCTTAATTTTTTTTCTAATACAGCCAATATTAAACTTAATCTAGAATTATCTACTCCTACTGCTGTCCGTCTTGGCATAATTGCTTTTGTTTCACTAGCTAATGATTGAATTTCTACTAAAATAGGACGAGTTCCCTCCATAATTCCAACAACTACTGATCCTTCTTGATTAAATGAAGTATCTTCTAAAAATAACTTTGATGGATCATACACTTGCATTAACCCTTCTTGTCGCATTTCAAATACTCCAATTTCAGCAGTAGTTCCAAATCTATTTTTCATAGTTCTTAAAATTCTAAACTCTTCTGTTCTTTCTCCTTCAAAAGATAATACTGTATCTACCATATGTTCTAAAACCCTTGGACCAGCTAAGTCACCTTGTTTAGTAACATGAGCTACTATAAACAATGGAATATTATTACTTTTAGCTATTCTCATTACTAAATTAGAGCATTCTTTAACTTGAGATACACTTCCTGGTGCTGATGATAATGTATCTCTATATATAGTTTGAATTGAGTCTATTATTACAAATATAGGTTTTAACTCATTTATATATGCTTCTATCACATCTAAGTTTGTTTCTGAAACTATATATAATAAATCAGCACTTATACCTAATCTATCTCCTCTAATTTTTATTTGCTCTTCTGATTCTTCTCCTGAAATATATAATACTTTTCCATATTTACATGAAATATTATTGGCGGTTTGTAAAAGTAGTGTTGATTTTCCTATACCAGGGTCTCCTGATATTAATGTTAATGATCCTCTTACAATCCCACCTCCTAATACTCTATTTAATTCACCAATTCCTGTATCATATCTCTCTTTTTCTCCTGATTTGATATCTGATATTTTTTTTACATTAGATATATTAATATTATTATTATAATTTTGCTTTAAATCTTTTACTTCCTCCACCATTGTATTCCAATTATTGCATCCTGGACATTTTCCTAGCCATTTTGGCGATTCATATCCACAATTCTGACAAGAAAAAAGCGTTTTTATTTTTGCCAATTATATCATCTCCAAAATTATGTTTGTTTTTCCTAAACTCTTTAAAAATATAATAATAATAATACCATATAGTTTTTCATTATCACACATATTTGTTGCAAATAAAAAAAGAAATCATCTAATATTTTACTTTAGATGACTTCTTAAATAATATATAAAAACTATTTATTAACTAATTTAGCGGCATCTTCATCTACAATTACAATAACATTATTGTGCATTTGTAACATTGATGCTGGAATATCAGTTGTTATTTTTCCATTCATAAGCTTTGATACTATATCAGCTTTACCTTTACCACTTGCTATAACAATTATTTCCTTAGCTTTCATTATGCCTCCTAATCCCATTGTTATAGCTTTTTTAGGAACCTCGTCTATTGAACTAAAAAATCTAGCATTAGCTTCTATTGTATCTTGTTTTAAGTTAGTTAAATGAGTTCCTACTGTTAACTCATCATTAGGCTCATTAAAACCTATATGACCATTATTTCCCAAACCTAATAATTGAACATCTATTCCACCTAATTCTTTTATTTTTTCATCATATATTTTTCCTTCTTTTTCCACATCTTCTGATAATCCATTAGGAACAAATGTATTATTTTTATCTATATTTATATGATTAAATAAATTTTTATTCATAAAATATCTATAACTTTGATTATGTTCTCCTGATAGTCCAACGTATTCATCTAGATTTACACTTTTAACCTTAGAAAAATCTAATTCTCCATTTTCATACATTTTTATAAGTTCTTTATACATTCCTACCGGTGTTCCTCCAGTAGCTAACCCTAATACTATTTCTGGATTAGATTTGATACTTTTAGCCATTTCATCAGCAGCTATTTTGCTCATTTCATTATAATCTTTAGCTATTATTAACCTCATTTTACTTGCCCCTCTCTCTGTGAAATATTTATTTCTAAAATATATTTATCTGATCTATAAATTGCATCTTCTACATATACCACTTTACCTTCACTATTAAAATTTATATTATGACTTTTCAATAGTGGAACTTGTTCATTTATTTCAAATAGTTCTTTAAGTTCATCATTCATTATTATAGCTACCAAAGAAGATTCACAACTTTCAATTCCATAACCCTTAGATTCTAAAAGTTTAAATAATGATTCTTCTAATTGATTTTTATTTAAATAGCCACAATATTCACAAGGAATATATACTTCTTCATTTGCTACTACTTCTTCATCTACATATCTTACTCTATTTATTCTATATAATTTAATTTCTGAAAAAATTTGAACTAGTTCTTCTGGTGTATCTATAACTTCCAAAACTGTAACTTTAGTTTTTAAATTTCTTCCTGTTTTATTTACTAATTCTGAAAAACTCATCATATTTTTTTGTTTTACTTTAGGTTCACATACAAATGTACCTTTACCTTTTTCTCTTATAAGCAAACCTTCTTGAACTAATTCCCCTAATGCTTGCCTAACTGTCATTCTACTAACAGAATAATGATCAGATAATTCTCTTTCACTATTTATACATTGTCCTACTTTCCAAACCCCTATATCGATTTTATTTTTTATATCTTCTTTCAGTTGATAATAAACTGGAATAGGACTATTTTTATCTATCATTAATCTTCCTCCTTAATTATACTAAAAATAATAACACATGTCTAGACCACTATACAATCTAATTATACTCTAATATTTTTATTTTATCATATATCAATCTATTAGTTTATATTCCTTCAATTTAAATGAATATTTAATATTTATTTTATCAATAATAATATTAATATTTATTTAAATAATAAGGAGTTGATATCATTGGAATATAAAAATATTTCTATAGACTTCAATAACAAAAATAGCAAAAATCCTTTACATGATGATATTGAATATTCTACAGTTTCTTCAATAACTAATCCTTCTTATGAAACTATAGATAATTTATTAATGAATCAGTATATTACAAGTAACAATTTAATAAAATAAATATATTAATACATAATATTTGATAATATTGTATACTTTACAAATCTTTTATTCAGTTATAAAATTTATATTAAATAATAATTATTATTTTTTAATAGAAGAGGTGATTTTATGATTAAAGTATATACTACTAATTCTTGTCCTTGGTGTGTAAAGGCTAAACAATATTTAGAAAAAAAACAAATACCTTTTACAGAGCTAAATGTACAATCAGATATGGCAGCAAGGGAAGAAATGGTGAAAAAATCTAAACAAATGGGTGTTCCTGTTTTAGATGTAAATGGAACTGTTATTGTTGGTTTTAATAAAGATGCTATTGATAATGCATTGAATAAATAGAAAAAAGCGTAATTAGAATAAAGTTCTAATTACGCTTTTTTCTTTCCTAAAATTTTCATTTATTATTAATTATTTTACTTATAACTTAAATTAAATATCTTGCTCCTTTATTTTAACTCTTTTAGAGCTGAATCAATTTCCATTTTATTAAAACCTACAATTACTTTATCATCAATAGTCATAACAGGGACAGATCTTTGACCTGATATTTTAAGAACTTCATCTCTATCTTCTTTGTTATCAGCGACTGTTATAACTTCATAATTTAATCCTTTAATATCTAAATATTTTTTTAGTTTGTTACATGGTCCACACCAATTAACAGAATAAATTTTTATCATAAATTATTCTCCTTTCTCTTTAACTATATATTTTTCAGCTTTTAATGAAGCAATTGTTCCGTCTGCTACAGCAGTTGTTATTTGTCTAAATTCTTTTTCTCTAACATCTCCAGCTGCAAATACTCCTTTTATATTTGTTTTCATACTTTCATCAGTTTTTATATATCCATCTTTATTTAAATTTATATACTCTTTGAATAATGTTGTTTTAGGTACTGTACCTATATATACAAATACTGCTTTTATTTCTACTTCTTTTTCTTCATAGGTTTTAGTATTTTTAATTTTTACTTTTTCCACAAAATCATTTCCTAATACATCAACTAAATCCCAATTATACATAATTTCTATATTTTCTGTTTCTTCTACTTGCTTAAGTACTGTAGCTTCTGCTTTAAAGTAATCATAACGTCTTATTATTATTACTTTTTTAGCTAATTTAGATAAAAATAATGCTTCTTCTAATGCAGCATTTCCACCACCTACCACAGCTATAACTTCATCTTTATATGAAGCACCATCACAAATAGCACAATAATGAATGCCTTTACCTTCATATCTCTCTGAATTAATCAATGGTAATTTTTTAGGAGTTGCTCCTGTTGCAATTATTATTGCCTTTGCTTTATACAAGTACTCAGAAGTTTCTACTATTTTTTCATAATCCTTAAATGAAACACTTTCTATAAAGTCAAATTCATCTATAATTGCACCTAATGCTTCTGCTTGTTCTTGCATTTTATCTGCTAATTCATTACCTTTTATAACTTTGAATCCTGGATAATTTTCTATAGTATAACTTGATCTTATTTGACCTCCAATTATATCTTTTTCTAAGACAAGAGTTTTTAAATTAGCCCTTGTTGCATAAATAGCAGCAGTTAATCCAGCCGGACCTGCACCTATAATTATTAAATCTATTTCTTTTAATTTTTTACTCATAATACACCACTCTCCTCAAATATATAAGCACTATAAAAACATAATACATTAATATATTTCTCATATCCTTTATACCCCCTATGGGTATTTTTTTAAATTATACTCATCTTTTCTGCATATTGTCAACATAACACCTCCTACCTATTTTTAATCCTAACTTATATTTTTAATCTATAAATTTAAAGAAAAACAATATATTTTAAAGAAAATAAAAAAAGTATCAAGAATTTTGATACTTTAATATATCTTCTTATTTTTATTTATTTTTTTAGTTTTTATAACTTTATTTTTAAATTTACTATTTATTTTTTTTATATTTTTTATTTCTATATAAATAAAAAATATAACTACCATTATTAAAATACCATATGATATACCGCCCCATTTATTATTCATAAATGCAACTGATCCTAACAGTATAGCCATAGGTACTAAAGGAGAAGCTAAGTCTTTACTTGCTTGCTGTTTATCTTTTGCTTTCATATTTTCAATTGCTTGTTCATTAATAAAAGCTACTTTAAAATTTTCCTTTATACCAATAATATAATAAAACATTAATAAAATAAGAGACATACTAATTAAAATTATTTTCATATCAAAATCCTCCTTGAAATAACAAATAAAAAAATCACATATGATATATTTTACCATATATGATTTCTTCTTTTCTAAATTTTATCTATTTTAGGTATAAAACTTATTTCATTATCCACTAATATAACTTCAATAAAATTACCTTTTTTAACTTTTCCTTTTAAAATTTCCTCACTTAATTTATCTTCTATAGACTTTGTAATTATTCTTCTTAACGGTCTAGCACCATAATTTTCACCTATGCTCTTTTCAACAATCATATTTTTTACTTCATCTGTAAAATCTAAATATATTTCATGTTCCTTAACTCTATTTTTAGTTTCCATTAACATTAAATCTACAATTTTTAATAAATTATCTTTATCTAGAGAATGAAAAACCATTATTTCATCTATCCTATTTAAAAATTCTGGCTTAAAAGTTTCCTTAAGTTCTTCCATCATTTTATTTTTCATTTTTTCATACTTGTCATTCTCTTTATTATTAGTAACAAATCCAACAATACTAGATTTTTTTAATATATTCGCTCCAACATTTGAAGTTAGTATAATTATAGTATTTTTAAAATCTACAGTTTTACCTTTTCCATCAGTTAATCTTCCATCCTCTAATATTTGAAGTAATATATTAAAAACATCCGGATGAGCTTTCTCTATTTCATCTAATAGTATAACAGAATAGGGAACTCTTCTTACTTTTTCAGTTAACTGTCCACCTTCCTCATAACCTATATATCCAGGCGGTGAGCCTATAAGCTTAGAAACACTATGCTTTTCCATATATTCTGACATATCTATTCTTATGAAATTTTCTTCATTTCCAAACATAACTTTAGCTAAAACTTTACTTAACTCAGTTTTTCCAACTCCAGTAGGTCCTAAGAAGATAAAAGAACCTATTGGTTTGTATGGATCATTCAGTCCAACTCTAGCTCTTCTTACTGCTTTAGCTAATACTTTTATTGCTTCATCTTGTCCTATTACTTTACTTTTAAGATTTGATTCTAAATTTAATAGCTTTTCTGATTCACTTTCATTTAATTTTTCTACTGGTATTTTAGTCCATTTAGCAACAACTTTAGCTATATGATTTTCTTCTACTTTCTCTATAGATGTTTGACTATTATTTATCCATTCATTTTTTTTCATATTTAACTCTAATCTTAAATTTTTTTCTTTATCTCTCAAGCTTGCTGCATTTTCAAAGTCTTGATTTTCTATAGCTTTTTCCTTTAAAATATAAGTATTATTAATTTCATCTTCAATACTCTTAAGAGATTTAGGAGTTGTCAGTGCCTCTATTTTTACTTTTGCTGATGCTTCATCTATTAAATCAATTGCTTTATCAGGCATAAATCTATCATTAATATATCTATCTGCCAAATTTACTGCTGCTTCTATAGCTTTATCTGTTATTATAACATTATGATGTTCTTCATATTTTCTTTTTAATCCTTTTAATATTAATAATGTATCTTCTTTAGATGGCTCTTTTACATTTACAGGTTGAAACCTTCTTTCTAAAGCCATATCTTTTTCTATATATTTTCTATATTCATCTATTGTTGTAGCTCCTATACATTGAACTTCTCCCCTAGCTAATGCTGGTTTTAATATATTTGAAGCATCAATTGCCCCCTCTGCTCCTCCTGCTCCTACTATAGTATGAATTTCATCAATAAATAAAATTATATTACTAGCTTCTTTAACTTCCTTAATTATTTTCTTTAGTCTCTCCTCAAATTCACCTCTATATTTTGCTCCTGCGATCATAGCTGTTAAATCTAATGTTACCACTCTTTTATCTTTTAAAATTTGAGGAATATTTTCTTCTATTATTTTTTGAGCTAAACCTTCCACTATAGCAGTTTTTCCAACTCCTGGTTCACCAATTAAACAAGGATTATTTTTTATCCTTCTACATAATATTTCTAAAACCCTTTCAGTTTCTTCTTCTCTTCCTATTACTGGATCTAATTTATTTTGTCTAGCCATTTCTGTAAGATCTATGCCATAATTATTTAAATTAGGTGTTTCTACTATTTTTATTTTTTCTTTTGGTTCTTCTTTCTCTTCAATATTTTCTTCTTCTAAAAATAAGTTTTCTTCTAGATCATTTAAAATAAACTCTCTTAACAACTCTATATTTCCTTTAAAAAGTTTTTCTAATATAGTAAATCCTACACTATCTATGTCTTTTAGTAATGCAAGTATTATATGCTCAGGATTTATAAAGTTTTTATTTAATTCTTTACTTTCTAACAAGCTAGCTTCTAACAATCTTTTACTTCTAGGAGTTAAAGGAATCTCTTCAAAACTATATATTAAATCACCAGAACCAATATACTTTTTTATAAGACTAATAGCATCTTTTTCATTTACACCATATTTATTTAAAATTTTCTTACTTGCTCCATCATCTTCTTTTAATATTCCTACTAATATATGCTCTGTACCAATATAACCATGTTTAAGCTCTATAGAAATTTCTTTGGCACTTTCAAGTACCATCTTTACTTTATCTGTAAATCTTTCAAAAAGCATTATCTCCCACCTCATACCAATTCTATTTTTTATCTAATTTCTCAATCCATTCTCTTAAAAATTCTGCTCTTTTGATATTTATTTCTTTAAAATTTAAGTTACTCTCTTTATATTTTCTTTGTATGCTTATAGGTTGTATTTCAAAAAATAATTCATCTACATCACTTAACTCTATATGTGTTATCAATCCAATTTCTATTCCGAATCTAATATAAGACATTAATCTTATACTTTCACATAAATCTATAAGATAAAAATTCTTAATCAGTCCTAAAGCTCTAAAAATCATATCTTTTACTTCTATTTCTTTATCTTCCATTAATTTATCTCTTGTATTTTTTTCTTTTAAAATTATTTCATATAAAATAGCTTTAAAATTTTGTATTATTTCTATTTCTGAAAGTTCATTAGAGAATTTAGTGAAAACCTTGTAAATATATCCTATTTCTTCTATTCCATTAACATACATAGGTAATAATTCTATATTCTCTTTTGATAATTTATACTTTAAATCTTTTATTCCATTGTTTAAAGCAATTGCAGGTAAATGTATAATAACTCCAACTTTAAATCCACTACCAATTTCACTAGGAAAAGATGTAAGATATCCCAAGTTTTCATTAAATGCATATTCTACACATTCTTCTATTGAATCATCTAATGAATTAACTTCTTTAAAGATCTCATTAAAATTTAATCCTTCACTTATAGTAGATAATAATATGTGTTCTTTTTGATTTAATATGATGCAATTTTTTTTAGTTTTATTTGATATAACTTTAGTTATTCTATTTAAATTATTTATATTATCTAAAATATGATTTTCTTTTAACCAATTCTTTTCCTCTTCTTCATTTATAATTATAAAATTATTTTTTTCCTCCTCTTTTAAAAATATTTTTTCTATATATTTGAATAATACCCTAAATTGTTCATTGTTAATCAAGTATGAAAAAGGAATTTCATTAATATTTCTTGTTAAGTTAACTATAGAGTACATAACTATATCTTTGTTATAAATTTTATCCTTATCCATTAATATTATCTCCTTCTAAGCGCTTAGAAAGTTCTTTTATTTTATCTCTTAATTTAGCTGCTTGTTCATAGTCTTCTGTTGAAATAGCCGTTTTTAATTCTTCACTCAATAATTTTATCTTTACTTTTTCTTGAAATTTTTCTCCATATTTTTTTGGAAATTTTCCTTGATAAATATTATTTTTATTTATCTTATTACATTCATTCAAAACATCATAAAATATTTTGTAACAATTTCCACATCCTAATGCCTCTTTTTCTTTAATATCTTTATAAGATAAATTACAAATATCACATTTTAATTTTTTAAAATCTATACTTTTATCTTTATTAGGAATATCCATTAATGTACTTAATAATTTTTTAAATTCTTCTCCATCTAAATCTTTAAAATTACTTATAGGTTTATCAATTAATCTACTAGCACACTGTTCACAAACCATCATTTGTTCTCTATTTCCATTAATAATTTTAACTATACTTATTGTTGCTTCATTTTTATTGCATTTTTCACAAAGCATATTCAATTCCCCCTTTTATAATTATTTTATTAAACTTATTATCATAGCTTTTAATATATCTGCTCTTAATTTATTTTTATTAGTAGATCTTTTTAAAGTTCTCTCATTTAATATAACTTTTATTAAGTTTAAGTTAATATCATCAATAATTTTAATTTCATTTAAATACTGTATTAATATTATTGCTTCATTATATTTAATACTTTCACCTATTTGTTCTATTATTATCCTATTCAAATTATCCTTACTTTGATAACTAACTCTTTTTATTTTTATATGCCCACCCCCACCTCTTTTGCTTTCTATTAAATATCCTTTATTATATGAAAACCTTGTATTTAACACATAATTTATTTGAGAAGGTGCACATTTAAATTTTTTTGCTATTTCATTTCTTTGAATTTTTATCTCATAATTTTTAGATTTTTCCAAAAGAATTTTTATAAAACTTTCAATTGTATTTGATAATTTGGACATCATTCCCCCTTATTTTACTTTAACTTTCTTTGACTTTAATAAAAATAAATTAAACTACTCTATATAATATAACTTTAATCAATACAAATATAATTATTTCCTAGATTTATTCTAAAATTCATTTAATTAACAAAAAATTTGTTTAAAAAATTTTTATTGGCAAATAATTTAATTATAAATTTAAAAATATTAGAAAGGATTTTCATATGAATATTTATTGGTTTGGTCATTCTTGTTTTTTAATTAAAACATCTAAAAGCAAAAGAATTCTTACTGACCCTTTTGATTTAGATATAGGTTATGTTCCTTTTAAAGGATTTGTAGATATTGTAACTATAAGTCATTCACATTTTGACCATAATTGTACTAAATATTTAAATAAAGATACTCATATTTTAAATGAAAAGGTATTTTATGAATGCGAATTTTTTAATATAAAATCATTTACTTCTTTTCATGATGAACTTAATGGAAATAAAAGAGGAGATAATTTAATATTTAAATTTGTAATAGATGATATAGTTTTATGTCATTTAGGAGATTTAGGTCATATTTTATCTAAGAAAACAATACTTGATTTAGGACATATTGATATATTATTTATACCTGTAGGAAATTATTTTACTATAAACTTAAATATTGTAAAAAAATTAATAGATTTAATATCACCTAAATATATAATTCCTATGCACTATAAAACTAAAAATTTCAAATTTTTTTTAGATGGAATAGATAAATTTTTACTTAAAATGAAATCTTATAAAAAAACAACTTCAAATATGCTTTCTGTTGATAAAACTTCATTACCTAATGAAAGTACTATTGTTATATTGAATATATGCGAAAATTAATAGAAAAGTTCAATGTTTTTAAAAATTTTGCTTAAGGATTTAATTTCTTCATATTAATTTTAAATTATTATAATTTTGCACAAAAAAAGAGACCCTTATAGGTCTCTCTTAATTATGATTATGCTTCAACTGGTGCACCTACTGGACAAACGCTAGCACAGCTTCCACAATCTATACAAGCATCTGCATCAATTACAAATATTGTATCTCCTTGAGAGATTGCATTTACTGGACATTCTGCAGCACATGCTCCACAACTTACACATGAATCTTCTATTTTATATGCCATAATAAAACACCTCCTAGAAATTATGGTATTAAAATACCATAATTATCTTATCATACTTTTAACGAATTTAAAAGTATTTTAATTATTTAAAAGTTATTTCCATTATGTAATAATAATAATTTATAAAACTATATATCCTAAATCTTCTATACTAGAAATTATATTATCTAAGTTTAAAAAACGATCATCATATACTATATTTACTAATTTTAAGCTTTTATTTATTTCACAAGCAACAACACCTTCTTGTGAGGCTATAACTTTTTTTATTGTAGACATATCTTCATTATTTTTCATATCCATTATTTTGATTGATGATTTCATTATTAAACCTCCTTAATTTTTCTTAAATAATTCTTTTATTAACTTCTTATCTGTCTCATCTTCTATTTCTAATTTAATATCATTCTCTTCAATAACATCTTCATACGATCCAGAAATTAATTTAATATTATCTATACTAAAAGATTCAATAATCTCTTCATTTTTTATTTTTAATTTAACTTTTACTTTTTCTTTTAATACGTTGTTATCTACAACTTCTCCATTTCCTTTAGTAGTTTCTACAATAGATCCAATTTTAGGTAACCTTTTTCTTATATCTTCATATGTGCTTTGTTCATAATTTAAGCAACACATTAATCTACCACATATACCTGATATTTTAGTAGGATTTAATGAAAGACTTTGTTCTTTTGCCATTTTTATAGATACTGATGCAAAATCTCCTAAAAAAGTAGAGCAACATAGTGATCTTCCACAAGGTCCTAATCCACCTATCATCTTTGCTTCATCTCTTACTCCAATTTGTCTTAACTCAATTCTAGTTTTAAATATAGTTGCTAAATCTTTTACAAGCTCTCTAAAATCAACTCTTCCTTCCGCTGTAAAATAAAAAATTACTTTATTATTATCAAAAGTATATTCAACATCAATTAACTTCATAATTAATTGATGTTCTAAAATTTTTTTAAAGCATATATTAAAAGCTTCAACTTCTTTATTTTTATTTTCTTTATGTTTAGTTATGTCTTCTTCCGTTGCTATTCTAAGAACAAGCTTAAGAGGTGCTATTATATCTTCTTCAAGAATTTCTTTAATTCCTATTACACACTCACCAAACTCAATGCCTCTAGCAGTTTCTACTATAACAAAATTTCCTTTTTTCACATCCAAATCATTTGGCCCAAAATAATATATTTTTCCTGCTTTTTTAAACCTTACCCCTATAACTTTAATCATTATTATTCCTCCAATATGTTAATTAACATAGTATTAAAAGTACTCCATGAATTTGTATTACTCTTTAGATTTATTCTTGCTTCATCAACTTTTGAAATAATCCTACTTAATTCCTTATATGACAGCATATTAGATAATTGTTTAATTTCTTCTAATTTATCACCATTTATAATTGAACTTTTTTCCTCTAATTCTTTATATATAATAATATCTCTAACAAAAGATACTATTGTAGAAAAAATTTCATCTTCTTTATTTTTAAAGGACATAAAAATATCCGAATATTTTAAAGCTATATATTGTGATGTTGAACTTAATTCCATAAGAAAATTTATAATAACTAATCTTAAATTATTAAACTGATCATCTTTTAAAAACTTCTCTATTTGTCCTGGAACACCTTCTGCAAATGCTAATAATGTCTTAATTAAATTTTCATCTTTTAAATCTGGATAATTTACCTTTAAAAACTCCATCATTTCTAATCTTTTCAAAGGTATTAATCTATGAATTTGACATCTTGATTTTATAGTTTCTAAAATTAATTCTCCATTCTCAGATAATATAATTATAAATATACCTTTTTGTGGTTCTTCTATGGTTTTTAATAAAGCATTTTGTGCTTGAACAGTTAATTTCTCTCCTTCATATAAAATTATAACTTTTTTATCATT
This sequence comes from Clostridium tarantellae, assembly GCF_009295725.1. Taxonomy (GTDB): domain Bacteria; phylum Bacillota; class Clostridia; order Clostridiales; family Clostridiaceae; genus Sarcina; species Sarcina tarantellae. The sequence goes on along the minus strand of NZ_WHJC01000005.1, from coordinate 1,471 downwards.
TGCATAAGGCTTCTTATTAGCTTCAGATATTATTTCTCTTACTGTATCAATTCCAAAAGAAGATTTATTAGATTTATAATGTATTATATCAACATAATCCTTTTGTTCTGGAACACCTAAAATTTCAAATGCAAACTTTCTAGCTAATAAACTTTTTCCTATTCCTTCTTCTCCTATTATTAAATGAGCATGTGAAAGTGTATCTCTATTTATTGATTTATAAAATCCTTCAATAACTTTCTTATGTCCTATTATGTTCATTATTTACTTCTTCCTTTATTTTAGTTATATTTTAATAAATTTATCTACATCTAATACAAATATAGTAGCTCCTCCAACTTGAACTTCTATAGGATATGGCATATATATCCCTCCTTGTTCCGCTATAGGAGTTGGTGTCGTAATAATACCTTTTCTAGTTTCACAAACACTTCTAATAATATCAATTACACTTTCTACTTTTGCTTTTTCTATACCTATTAACAAAGTTGTATTTCCAGCTTTTAAAAAACCACCTGTAGTAGCTAACTTTGTAACACTATATCCCTCTTCTGTTAAAGAATTTAATAATTCTAAAGAATCATCATCTTGAATGATAGCAATTATTAATTTCATAAGCTACCCTCCTATAATACTACTATTTTTTATTAATCTATTTATAAATATTATATCATTAATTAACTACTGTTAAACACTAGATTAATTAAAAATTGTAATATTTTCAAATAATTATTTTGTTATATATATAATATTTTTAAAATAAAAACCTTTAAATAAGATTATTTTTATAATCTAATAAATCTTATTTAAAAGGTTTGTACTAAAATATTTTTTTATTAATAAATAATTATCTTACAAATATTTTTTTATATCTTTTTTTATTTCTTCTAAGCATTCATGTAAATCATAATTTTCATAAAATTTATTTATTCTGCACTCTTTAAGATTATTATAACTAAAATCTATATCATCAGCTAAAAATCTTCTGCATAATTCGTTAAAATTAGGATTAATTTGTTTCTTTTCTCTAACTAAAGCTCTTTCTAGTCTTACTCCATCATCTAAATTAATATATATTGGAATTATATTATTTTTCCCAAAATACTTAATTAAACTTTTATAAGCTTCTAATGTTGATATAAATAAATAATTGTTTTTATTTAATTCTATTTGTCCATCATCTATAGTTCCATAATACCATTTGCCATTAACAGTATCATAACTTCTAACTTCTATAATTTTCCTCAAGTTTTTATAGTTTTCTAATTCATTATTAGTTATAAAAAAATATTCTATACCATGTGTTTCATTTTTTCTCATAGGTCTTGTAGTATAGCCTATTATAGGTAATAAATTCAAATCTTTATCTCTTTTTAAATGCCCAAATATAGTGTCTTTCCCAGATCCACTTTTACCTAATATACAAAAAATTTTTCCCATTTATATGCTCCTATACTATATTCTTATATGT
>NZ_WHJC01000004.1 GCF_009295725.1 Clostridium tarantellae | reverse complement strand
CTCAAATAATCTTCAAATCCGTATTATAGAATTTTCTACTTAATTTTATATGTTTTAACTAATATTATTCAATATACTTGATTTTTTTCTAAAATGCTCTTTTATTCTTTTTTATTAAAATATTTTATGAAAAATTTATTATATTTATAAAAAATTAAAATAAAATAATTAAATAAAACAATTTTTTTATTTAATTTTAATTATTTTATTAATATAAACAAAAATAGAGCATTAACCTTTTGGTTAATACTCTATTTTTATTATCTATCTCAATCTATTAGTATTTATTTTTAAAATTATTCTTGAGTTGCAAGTTTTTTATAAGTTTCTAATCTTTCTTTAGCATCTTTTTCTGTTTTCTCAAATAATGCCTCTGCAGCTTCTGGGAATGCTTTAGCTAAAGCAGCATATCTAACCTCTCCCATTAAGAATTCTCTAAAGTTAGCTTTTGGTTCTCTTGAATCTAAATTAAATGGATTCTTACCTGCATCTTTTAATTGTGGATTATATCTGTATAATGCCCAGTATCCGCAATCAACAGCTTTCTTAGCCTCTAATTGAGAATTTGCCATACCAGCTTTTAATCCGTGGCTAATACATGGTGCATAAGCTATTATTAATGATGGTCCTTTATAAGCTTCTGCTTCTGCTATAGCTTTAAGAGTTTGATTTTTATCTGCTCCCATTGAAATTTGAGCAACATATACATAACCATAGCTCATAGCCATCATTCCAAGATCTTTTTTCTTAGTTCTCTTACCTGCGGCAGCAAATTTAGCTATTGCAGCAGTTGGTGTTGATTTTGAACTTTGACCACCAGTATTTGAATAAATTTCTGTATCAAATACAAATATATTTACATCATCTCCTGATGCTAATACATGGTCTACTCCACCATATCCAATATCATAAGCCCAACCGTCTCCTCCGAAGATCCATTGTGATCTCTTAACTAAATAATCACTATCTTTTAGGATTTCTTTAGCAAATTCATTGCTTTCATTTTGTAATGCAGCAATTACAGCAGCAGCTCTTTCTCTAGTTCCATCTCCATTATCTACATTATCTATCCAATCTTCTAAAGCAACTTTAGTAGTTTCACTTACTCCAGCTTCTATTGCTTTTTTAGCTGTTACAACTAATCTTTCTCTTATTGATTGAACTCCAAGGAACATACCTAATCCAAACTCAGCATTATCTTCAAATAATGAGTTAGCCCAAGCTGGTCCATGACCATTATGGTTAGTAGTATATGGTGTTGAAGGAGCTGATCCTCCCCAGATTGATGAACATCCAGTAGCATTAGCTATCATCATTCTGTCTCCAAATAATTGAGTTATTACTTTAGCATATGGAGTTTCTCCACAACCTGCACAAGCACCTGAAAACTCGAATAATGGTTGTTCAAATTGACTACCTTTAACTGTATTTTTGTTCATTGGATTTTTCTTAGGAGTTACATCATTTACACAATAATCCCAAGTCTTAATTTGATCATGTTGAGTCTCTTGTGGTTTCATAACTAAAGCTTTTTCTTTAGCTGGGCAAACTTGAGCACAATTTCCACATCCTGTACAATCTAAAGGACTTACAGCAATTGTGAAGTTCATTGGTTCTTCAGTTTTTAATGCTTTAGCTACAACTGTCTTAGTACCTTCTGGTGCATTTTCTTTTTCAGCATCTGTTAATAAGAATGGTCTTATTGTAGCATGTGGACATACAAATGCACATTGGTTACATTGGATACAGTTTTCTGGAATCCATTCAGGAACATTTATAGCTATTCCTCTCTTTTCGTAAGCTGCTGTACCTTGCTCAAAAGTACCATCTTCCATTCCCATTTCTACGAAAGCTGAAACTGGAAGTTTATCTCCTTCTAGTCTATTGATTGGCTCAACAATCTTAGTTATAAATTCTGGTTTAACTTGCTCTTCTACTTTAACTTCAACATCTTTAGCAGTAGACCAATCAGCTGGAATTTCTATTTTAACTAATGCATCTATTCCTTTATCTATAGCTGCATGGTTCATATCAACAACATGTTGACCTTTTTTACCATATGATTTAACAACAGCATCTTTTAAGTATTTAACAGCATCCTCTACTGGGATTATATTAGCTAATTTAAAGAATGCAGATTGCATTATCATATTTATTCTTCCACCAAGACCAACTTCTTGAGCTATCTTAACAGCATTTAATGTATAGAACTCAATATTGTTCTCAGCAATGAATTTCTTATATGAAGCTGGTAATTTTTCATTTAATTCTTCTGGAGTCCAGATAGTATTTAATAGGAACTTACCATTTTTCTTTAATCCTTCTAATACAAAATATTTGTAAACATATGATTGATTATGGCAAGCAATAAAATCTGCTTTATTTATTAAATATGGTGATTTTATTGGCTTTTTACCAAATCTTAAGTGAGATATAGTAACTCCACCTGATTTTTTAGAATCATATGCAAAGTAACCTTGAGCATACATATCTGTATGATCTCCGATAATTTTTATAGCTGACTTATTAGCTCCAACTGTTCCGTCAGATCCTAATCCCCAGAACTTACAAGCTTTAGTTCCTTCTGGAGTTGTATCTATATCTGTTTTTACTTCTAATGAAGTATTAGTTATATCATCAACTATACTTAATGTAAATCCATCTTTTGGCTCATCTTTAGATAAGTTTTCATATACTGTAGCTATATCAGCTGGTAAAGTATCTTTTGAACCTAATCCAAATCTTCCTCCAACTATTACAGGAGCATTTTCTTTTCCATAGAATGCATTTTTAACATCTAAGAATAATGGTTCTCCTGAACAACCTGGTTCTTTTGTTCTATCTAAAACAGCAATTTTCTTAGCTGTACTTGGTATTACTTTTATTAATCTCTCATTTGAGAATGGTCTATATAATCTTACCTTCACAAGACCAACTTTATTTCCATTAGCATTTAAATAATCAACTGTTTCTTCTATAACATCAGTTACTGATCCCATTGCAACTATAACTCTATCAGCATCTGCTGCTCCATAGTAATCAAAACAATTGTATTCTCTTCCTGTTAATTTTGTGATTTCAGCCATATAACTTTCTACTATTTCTGGTACTGCATCATAGAATTTATTAACTGCTTCTCTTTCTTGGAAGTAGATATCAGGGTTTTGAGCTGTACCTCTTGTTACAGGATGGTTTGGATTTAAAGCTCTTCTTCTGAATGCATCAACTTCATTCATATCCACTAAAGCTTTTAATTCATCATATTCAATTACTTCAACTTTTTGTATTTCATGTGAAGTTCTGAATCCATCAAAGAAATTTAAAAATGGAACTCTTGATTTAATAGATGCTAAATGAGCAACTGCTGATAAGTCCATAACTTCTTGAACTGATCCTTCTGCAAGCATAGCAAATCCTGTTTGTCTTGCAGCCATAACGTCTTGATGGTCACCAAAAATACTTAATGATGAAGTAGCTAAAGCTCTTGCTGATACATGGAATACTGATGGTAATAACTCACCAGCTATTTTATACATATTTGGTATCATTAATAATAAACCTTGAGAAGCTGTAAAAGTAGTTGTTAAAGCTCCTGCTTGTAATGAACCATGAACTGCTCCAGCAGCCCCTGCCTCTGATTGCATTTCCATTACTTTAACTGGTTGACCAAATATATTCTTTTGTCCTTTAGCACTCCACTCATCAACTAATTCTGCCATTGGTGATGAAGGTGTTATTGGGAATATAGCAGCAACGTCTGTAAATGCATAAGCAATATGTGCAGCAGCTGTATTACCATCCATTGTTTTCATTTTCCTAATTGTCATTTGGCTGACACCTCTTTCTGAAATATTGTATTTATTTTAAATATTTGATAACTAAATTATTATTCAATTAACTTTCTAGCTAGATTTCTAGCAACAATTAAATCACTATCTGAAGGTGATTCTTTAACAGCTAATTGACCTAAAACATTGAAACCATAATTATTCATTCTTTTAACCCAATCATCCATAAATTTTCCATCATCCCATCCATAAGATCCGAATAATATTATTTTTTTATTATTATTTGGTAAAAGCTTAAATTCATTTATAAAAGGTTCCATTTCATATTGTTCAATTCTGTTATTGTCCATAGAAGGGCTTCCAAAAGCTACTGCATCAGCTTCTGTAACATCTGAAATCTCAGCATCCCCTACACTTTTGATTTTTACATCAGCTCCAGCTGATTTTAATTCTTCTAATATGGTATTAGCAATAACTTCTACATTTCCGCCACTGCTCCAATAAATAATTGAAATTTTTTTCATAACAAATACACCTCATTAATTATAAAAATTAATAATTCCCCATGAATAACTCTTTCTTTTTACTCAACATTTTTAATTATACTCTTTGGAAATTATTTTTCAAGTTTCATATTTTAATATATTTAAGTATATTTTAGTTAAAAAACAATCTTAACCCAATCTACTCTTTTATTCTAGTTTTAATTCGTTAATTCTCGTTTTTTTCAAATAACTATTATTCTTTAATAGAGTCTTTTATAATCTTTAAAATATTCTGAATTCCATTTCCTAAATTACTATTTTGCATATTTGAAATATATTTACTTTTTTCTTTAACAACTTCTTGTACTGATTTTAGTAATATATTAGGAGTTAAATCTTCTTCTTGAATAACCTTTGAATAACCACATTTTTCAAAAGAAGTTGCATTTAAAACTTGATCACCTCTAGAAGCATTTGCAGATAATGGAATAAGTATATTAGGTTTTTTTAATACTAATAATTCAAATATTGTATTAGCACCAGCTCTTGAAATAACAATATTTGAAAGATCCATTAAATCTGGTAATTCTTTTGAAACATATTCAAACTGTTTATATCCTTCTATATTCTTTAAAGAATTATCTATATTACCCTTTCCACATATATGAATTATATTAAAATCCTTAAGTAAATCCTTTAATACACTTCTTATATTTTCATTTATAATTTTAGAACCTAAACTTCCCCCAATAATCATTAACACCATTTTATTTTGCCTAAAATTACAAAAATTATTTGCTTTTACTTTATTTCCTTTTAACAACTCATCTCTAATTGGAGTTCCTGTTAAAACTCCTTTATTTTCCTTTATATATTTTAAACTTTCTGGAAAAGTAACACATAATTTATCACAAAAAGGTGATGCCATTTTGTTTGCTAATCCTGGCGTCATATCAGATTCATGAGATATAACTGGTATTTTTCTCATTGATGCTGCCATCACCACTGGAACTGTTACAAATCCACCTTTTGAAAAAATAACATCTGGTTTTTCCTTTTTTAATATTTTTAATGCATCATAAACACCTTTTAAAACTTTAAATGGATCTGTAAAATTTTTCACATCAAAATATCTTCTAAGTTTCCCAGAAGATATTCCATAATAAGGAATATTGGCTTTTGTTATTATTTCTTTTTCTATACCTTCTTTACTTCCAATATACTTTATTTCAAATCCTTCTTCTAATAATTTAGGTACTAATGCTAAATTAGGTGTTACATGACCTGCTGATCCTCCACCTGTCATTATTATTTTATATTTACTCAAAATATCATCTCCTTTATATTTATTTCTTATATTAATGAACTATTTACCATATATTCCTCAATTTTTCTCTCATAATTATTTTACAAACGGACAATATAATAATGCAAACTTAATTACAAGGAGGTTTTCAAAATGGCACAATTAGTACCAGAAGCAAAACAAGGATTATCAAAATTCAAAAATGAAGTAGCTAGTGAAATGGGAGTACCATTCTCAGAGTATAATGGAAATCTTTCTTCAAAGCAATGTGGTAGCGTTGGTGGAGAAATGGTTAAAAGAATGGTAGAAAAATACGAGCAAGGCCTATAAAATTATTTTAATAGGACTAAAATTTAAAAACTTAATATTAAGTATTATAGTTAATTATGCCTAACTATAATGCAACATGTGAAGTGGATTATTTCAAAATGAATTTTATTTTAGAAATAATCCACTTTATTAAAAACTATAATCTTAATGATTTAATAATTACTTGAATACTTCTTTTACCATTAAATTCGTTTATATTGGGTTGATAAATTAAATCTATTTTAAAATTACAATAACCACTATCTAAAATTTCTAGCAATTTATTTTTGCCATACTTTTCTGAAAATTGTTTTTTAAATTCTTCAAATTTGTCAAATGTTATTGCATCTATTGTTTTGAATCCATTAAATGTTTTACATCTTAACTTTAAAATATTGTTATCTTTCCCCATAGTCCATATTCTACAAACATCTATATTTTTTTCTGCAAATAAAGGAGAAGGATTAGCTTTGCCAAAAGGCTCTAATAAATTAACTTCTTTTATTAATTCTTCTGTTAAATCTTTTAAAGCAACTCTAGCATCTATTTTAATTTTTGGAATAAACTCCTCATCCTTAAGAGTACAATTATTTATTAACATCTCTCTTAACTTAGGTAAATTACTTTCTTCAACAGATAATCCAGCTGCCATTGGATGACCACCAAATTTGCTTAAAAGAAATTTACACTTTGATAACTCTTCAAACATATTATATTCTTCAATTGATCTAGCTGACCCTTTAGGCATTTCCTTTCCACCAGTCATTATTATAGTTGGCTTATTATATTTTTCTCTAATCCTTCCTGCAACTATACCCGCTATGCTTTCATGAATATTTGAGTTATAAATTATTAAAACCTTATCTTTTTCTAATCCATTCTTCTCTATTTGTTCAATGACCATATCCACACTGTCTTTAGTCATTTCCTGCCTTCTTTCATTTAAATGGCATAATTCTTTGGCTAGCTCTTCTGCTCTTTTTTCATCTTCAGTAATTAATAATTCTACGGATAAATCTGCTGTTTCTAATCTTCCTGTTGCATTAATACAGGTATATATGATTTTTTCTTTCTCACAAATAAAAAAACTAATATTATAGCCAATCTTATAGACTGATTAATCTTTCCTATTATCTATTTGCTCTTTGTGCCGCTTCTTGTATCCACTTTAACATATTTTCTCTTCCGTTATCCCAAACCCAATCATATATTTTATATATTTCTGATAGATATACTCGTCTACCTTGGTATTCATAATAAATATTTTCAAAAGGATTTTTCCCTTTGTAATCAGTTTGTCCATATTCATTCTTAATATTATGTATATATATACCTATGACACCATTACCTTTTTCAAAACTCTTCTCTATTTCATATTCTACATATTCTCTAGTAGATGTCTCTGATCCAATAAGCACTACTGTAACACTTGTTTCTTTCATTTGTTGATCAATCCAATTACAGATATGTGACTTTCCCTTTAGTTTTACTTTTTCCCAATCTGCTTTATCTATGAAACCACTCGTACTACTTCTTACTTCTTTCACTCTAAATAAATCTCTTTCAAAATGAAAACTAAAAAATACATTTATCATAAATTAAAATACCTTTTGTAATTTTTCTATAATACTACAAACTGACTTTATAATATCTTCATTATTAGACTGTTTATCTCCTAATACTTCAAAATATCTCTTTAAATCTTTATATTCACTATAATACTCCTCAAAATTATTATTAACCTTATCCCATAATTTCTTACTTGCATCTCCTGTTAATCCTATTGGTATAACTTTACTTCCAATTGCTAATGACTCCTCAAATTCTTTTAATACACCATCTGCTATAACAATGTTATTATTATTAGTCTTATTGCCTAATACAAATACAGCAATCCCCGCTTGTTTAACCAAATCTTTCCTGCTTTTTTCTATGACTTTTTTAAATTTATCACTACTCATATTATTTATTCTATATGTTGGGAATGGTCTTATTATCATATAATCATCTAAGTTTTTTCTATTCACATCATATATATTTTCAAAAACACCATTTACTACAGCCCCTACTATACCATTTCCATATCCAGTTACTATTTTAAAGCCACTTCTACTAATCTCTCTACATAAATCATGAATAAAATCTAAAGGTTCAATATTTTTTCCTGTATCCTTGGATTTTATATTAAAGTTTTTAAATTCATCAGCACTTCCTGATATTAATACATTATTTCTTCTATACATTCTATCTATATATCTTAAAATCTCTGTTACATCAGTATATTCATCAACTAATACTGGATGAATACCATATCTTTTCAAATCTTTACACTTTAATCTTTGTTTCAATTCTTCATATTTAAATTCTTCATTTTGATTTTGACATTTTTCAAAATCCTTAATATTTACTTTCTTTAGAAAACAATAATGCTTTCTCCCCTTCCCCTCTACTAAAATTCTTACTTTGCTTAAGATATACTCTAAATTAGGATCTTCAAAACTAAAACCTATAAACAGAAATGTTTTTGATATTAAATCTGCCTTCAAGTTCAATGTAAATAAATGATTTTTAGTATCGTAAACCTCATAGTCATCTTTAATAAGTACAGCATTATTAGCATCATTAATATCTCCATGCATTTTATAAACAATAGCATCTCTCCTACTAATTATTGTTGATAAATCTGCTAATGTCTTCTTGACATCTGGATTCTTACCATATCTACTTAAAGATTCTTCTATTAAGGAATCATAGTTAGTTGTCCAATAAGTTTTTATCGGTAATGAACTTAATATTTCATGATTTTCATTTGTCTTATTACTTGAAATGAAACTATTTCTAATAACCTCTGTTAATGGTTGCCTTGAACAATCTTCATTAAAAATATATTGTGCTAAAGTTACTAAATCATCTTCTTTTTGTACATCTAATCCTATTCTTTTAGCAGGGCTTTTTAATAATCCCTTCCAATCTACAAAACCAACTCCTGCAGATAATCCTGCACCTGCAAAAATTGCTGCACTCCCTTGCTTTAATTGAACTATATAATCCTCAATAAAAGCATAAATTTCTCTTGTAAATTCCATTAATAATCCTATCTCCCATCTAAACATCTAAATTTTGTTCAATTCCTCAGCCCTAGAAACATTACCTCCAGAATTAAAATATCTATATGTTATTTTTCTTTCTCACAAATAAAAAAACTAGTATTATATCCATTCTTATAATTACAATCTATTATTTCACGTATTTAACTTCATCAAATCCTTCTTCTTCAACTTTTTCTGGAATAAAATTAGACATATTTATAATCACATCAATAGGTATCCTTCGTTCAATATTTCTTTTTCTATTTTTATCAATACACACTTCTATTGGAGTCATAAAAACTATAGCCTCTGATTTACATTTATTATTTTAGGCAATCTTTAATATTCTTTTTCTATGCATACTATTAGTATTGGTGGCATCAAATACTACATTATATCCATCCATTAAAAATTGATTAATTCTACTTTTAGCAATATCAAACACCAAATTATTACTATTCTTTTCATATTCATATGCCCTGTAATTTCTTTTCTAATTTCATCAGTTAATATAATAATTGCATTGGAATTATTATATTTATCTTTACAATAATAACTTTTACCTGAACAAGGTATTCCTATAATCATATAAAAGATATTTTCATTGACACTTTCGTTATTATCCTTACTTTTTAACCTTCTTTTATTAAAATATAAATTTAATTCAATAATCTTACCGACAAATAACTCTCTCCACTTTTGCTTATGACTCTATTTCATCTATTATATCATGCAATTTAATCTTTTAAAAAATTGTTTATATCTATGCAAATTAAGCCCAGGAATTTTGCTGGACTTAATTACGTAATACTTTAAATATATTAAATTTATATAATATCAATAATATCCTTAGAAACATCATAGTTATTAGCAAGGACTTCTACTAATTCATCTTCTGAATGATATTCAAGATTATCTACTATACTTTGGTCATCATATAATTCTTCGTCATTTCCATCGAATAACATTACATGTTCAACTCGATATATCCCAATCTGTTCTTTTGGTTCTTCTATTGACAATTCAATACGCTTTATTTTTCCTATAATATCTGATATTCCACTGTCATCTACTGCCCAAATTTCACCATTACAACTCATAATAATTCCATTACCTTTATATTATTCTACTTTTGTCATATTAAATCTCCTTTCATATTTATTTTTTAATACTTTTTATATCTATTAGTATAAAACACTATTTATCTATGACAAATAAATATTCCTAGTAATAATTAACTATCATTATATTAATATGAATTATAAATTTATTCCAATACAATTTAAGTTTCACGCTAAAAACAAAACATAAATTTGCTACTTAATAAATTTAATAATACTACTATCTATAACTTCCTTCTTTATTTAATAAACAACATTGCTATTAAAATATTTTTATACTACATCTTTCTCAATATATTTCACACCATCTTGAGAATATGTTTCTAATTCTATAATTTTTATTTTATCTTTTTCTAATGCAGATTTATTTGATATCAATGCAGCAAAGTCCTCATTATGTGTACTTATTATAACTTGTTTTTGATCAAGTACTCCTGCCAAAGTATCTAAAAATGAATAAACATTTATATCATCCATGTTTTGGAACGGATCATCTACCCCCATCATATTTATCTTCGTCCAACTTTGAGATAAACTTAAAGAAATAAAAACACAAATTCCTAATACATTCTTCTGTGCTGAACTTAGAGTAAGACTTGCACTTGCTTCTTTTCTCAAGTTATCATCTTCCATATCAAGGAGTTCCTTTCTTCGTCCTTTTTTCTCACTTAAAATAATATATAAATCTGTTTTTCTAGGTATTAAATATATATGTTTTGCAAATGCATGCGGGCTAATTTGGAAAAATAGTTTATCTATAAATTCACTATATCCCTCAATCAGCTTATCAATTAATTCACCCTGAATATTTTTACTTTCATCTATAATTATTTTTAAACCTTCACAATCTTTAATATTATTGCTAATCTCCTCATCTATTCTATTAATTTCTTCTCTTATCCCTTTTTCGTCTTTTAAATATTTTTCTCTTTCATTCTTTAATGTTATTGACTTATCAATCGATAGCAATAAGTTTATATCTTCTAAAGCAATACTTATCAAACTATTTATATTTTCTATTATTTCAATATTTTTTATTAATTGTATTCTAACACTTTCAAAATTATCTTCAAATAAATTTATACTGTTAAGTTTTCTTGAAATAATCTCTTTTTTTAATTTGTATTTTCTTTCCAATTTATTTAGTTCATCAATTTTACAATTATTAGAATCAACTAACTTCTCAGAATCCTTTATAAACTTCCTTGCCATAATTATAAATGACTTATATTTTTTATCTCTATTATCTATATATTCAATTGACTTATTAGTATATTTATTAGAAATATCATTTTTAAACATTATTTCATCTATACTATCTAATAAATTTCTTATCTCATTGTTTAATTTATCTATCTCTACACATATTTCTTCTATATTATAAATTACTTTAATAGTAAAATTACTATTATCAATAAACGAATTTAATTCTATACTTTTTTTCTTATATATCTCTATTAATTCACTAATACTTTTCTCTTTAAAATATATTTTTGATTCTCTAATAATATTTTTATTTATTTTTATATCCAAACTATATTCATGTAACCTTTTTTGTAATTCATTTACTCTCTGTTGTTTTAAAGAATATTGTTCATCCAACTTACTATTTTCAGATAATAAAGCCCTAATTATATTCTCAATATCACTAAAATATTTTTTACTTTTGTTCAACTGTGTTTCAACTTTTGAAATTAATTCTTCTCTATTACTATACTTTACCCCACATATGGGACATAATTTTACATCATCATCGTCAATTACATGTTCCTGTATTTCATAGATAATTTGGCTAATTGACCTTTTTTGTTCAGTAGCCTTTATATTATAATTTTCTAAACTTGTTTGTGTTTTTTCCTTTTTAGCATTTATTAGTTTTAATTCATCTAATAATATTTTCATTTCTTTATTATATTCTATATTTTTTTCTATCTTATCATTTGTTTGTTTTTCTAACTCTAATATCTTTATAACATTATTTACTTGCTCTATTTCACTTTCTTTTTCTATATACACTTTTTTTAAATTATCTATTTTTTCATATTTTAATATTACTTCTTTTATTATATCTAAAGATTCTAACCCTTTTTTTTGACTTTCTTTTAATGATAACTCATTCCTTTTATTCGAAATGTTATTATTTATTTTGTCTATTTCCTTTTTAACCTCTAAACAACTCTTTATTTCTTGTCTCTTATTTATATAATAACTTATTGATAAATTTCTTTTATTAACTTTTTCTTTTACTTTCTCATTAATTTCTATCAATCTTTTCTTATCTTCTATTTTTGCTTTATTATTTTTTATTCCTTCTTCATATTCTAATATATCATGAAGAATATTTTTTCTTTCCATTAACTCATTATCTATAAACTTACTGTTATCTATTAAATTGTTCTGAACTGAATCATTTACACTTGTAAACTCTTCTATATTACCATTTAATTTTAAATTCAATTCTTTATCTCTAATTATATTCAAATCATTTAAAACATGTTTTTCACTTTTATTACCTAACTTATCATGTTGTAAATCAATAACTTCAAGTTCAGTATTAATTTTGAATATTTCATTTTCTATTCTTTTTAATTCTTCATTTTTACTATTTTTTAATGTAAAATTCTTTTCTTTTAAACTATCAATTTCTTTAATTCTATCATTTATATAACATCTAAATTCCTCTCCATATTTATCTACACCTAATATCTTTTCCATAACTAATAATCTCTCACTAGGTTTTTTAGATGATATAAATAAAGCAATTTCATCTTGAGATAATAACTGCGTAGCAGAAAACATATCCCTAAACTTACCTTTATCAAAAGTCCCTTCTAAACTTATGTCTTTCATTATTAATTCACGAATTTTCTTATTTCCCTTTTGTTCTTTATACTTTTCCCCATCAATAAATATAGTTGTTTTAGGGCTACTACCATTTTTATTACACTTACATATTCTTTTTATACATATCTCCTCTTTATCATTATAAAATACTATCTCTACATAAACTTCACAATTGCTAGTTCCAAATACTTTATTATTGAATATGTAGTTAAACTTCTGATTTTCTTTTGTACCTTTATATCTTAGTAATTCCCCCGTTATAGCCCATTCAATAGAGTCAAACATTGTACTTTTACCATTTCCATTATTTCCATGAACAACTATTAAGTTTTTATCATAAAAATTAAAATTATATTCACCCTTAAATATTCTAAAATTGTTAATTTTCAATTCCTTTATCTTCATACTATTCTCCTATCTAATACCTCTTATTCTTCATCCTCAAAATACTTTATTGAAATTTCTATTGAATTTTCGCTTATTCCACCTATTTCTTTCAATTTTTGTTTGAACTTACTTTCATAATCTAACATTTGAGGAGAATTAATATTAGAATCTGATAGAAAAGGAATTCTTTCAATATCCTCATCATTAACTACAACGTACTTTTTGCATATTTTATCGTCTTTTTCTAACTTATTTATTTGCTCAAGTATACTAATATCATTTATTAAATTTGTACTTAAATTAATAATAAAATATAGATTGTTTTTTTCTCTAGAAGATAGTAATTTTAAAATAGAGACTATCTTTGTTTTATCTAATTCCGACCAACTATTAAAATGAAATTTATTTATATAATCCTTTAGAATAATTACTCTATTATCTTTGCACCATGCTTCCATTGATGCATCAACTAATATATTTCCAATGTTAGTATTATAGATATTATTCATTGTGTTAAAACCTTTTTGTAGCAATTTTTCTCTTACCATACCAATATTCATACTAATTCTCCTTAATATTTTTATCCATATACTTGTCCCATATATCTAATGATAAAAACTCTTGCTCTGATCTAATAATCCCTTTTTCAACTCTCTTTTGAATTGCCTTAGGCACTTTATTTAAATTATTTATTTTGCATATTTTCAAATTATTAGGTTTTGTTACTAATTTAAATTCTGAATTACTACTTGTAATTTTTTCTTCAAAATCCATATCAAAATCATCAAATTCATCTTCATCTTCGTTAAAATTTAATAAAAAACATATTATATCTCCCGTTAAAGTATTTATCACTCTACACTTTTTTATATTTGTATATAAATTTATAAGTGCTTCCATCTCACTTTTATTTCCTCTAACATTATATGTAGTTAAATGTGTATTATTATTCTTGTATAAGCCACTTTTAATTAATAACTGTGCATCTTTTTCTCTACATAATTCTTTATCACTATAGAATGTCATATATATTATTATACTTTTTAAAGATTCCATAACTTGAAAAATATCATTTAAACTTTCACCATCAATACATGCTGTTTTTTTATTCTCTAATAAAAAAATTCTATTTATAAACTTTTCATATACATATTCATCTTCTTTTACTCTTTCTATAAGGCTCTCTTGCAACCACAACATAGATTTATTTAATTCATCTAATAAAATTGAACTATACACCTTTTCAAATTCTAATTTTATATTTGAAAAGGCTTTATCAAATATAGAACTAACTACCTTTTTCTTTCTGGTGTTTTCCACCATATTTCTAACATACTTTTCTTTATCTTTAATGACCTCAATAAATTTATCCTTTTGAAAAATAAACTTTATTTTTGAATCCTGATCTTTTAAGTAATCATCATGCGTATTAAACAAAACCAGTGTAACTAATTCTTCCACAACTTTACTTGTTATCTCTCTATCTCCGTCATTAATTAATTCACTAACTAAAGACATATTTCTCTTAAATAATTCATCAAATTTTCCTAATGGAAGTATATCAAACCTATCTATGTACCAACTAATTTTTTCTTTTAATTCATCCTGTAAATTGTAATCATTCCCCTTATACGTTTTAATCATTTCTAATCTATTTTTAATTTTCTCTTCCTTATCAACAAGAGTAGAATTTTCGCAATATGGTGCTATTTCACTTGAACTATTAAATATTGTATTAATAATTAGTTTAAAAGATACTTCTATATCATCAGTTCCATTAATTTTTACACTATTCATCTTTTCAACTATTCTTTTAGAATTAAGGAACAACTTATCTAACCAACTATCTATACCACTTTTTCTTTTTGTCAGATCTGATGTAATTCCATAATTTATATATCCTCCATCATCTAATTTTGTTTTTACTTGACAAAAACATATACTATTATCTTTAATTAAAGCAACATCATCACCTAATTCAAAAATAACATAATCCCATTCTTCTCTCCCTGTTGCAATTAATAACATATAATATACTGTTACTAAATATTGATACACAAATCCTCTTAGTGCTACTATTCCACCTTTTTCTGCTTTAGAATAATCACACTTAATCAAAGTTTCAATTAATTTATTTCTTTCTTCCCCGTTCAACTGAATATTGTTATCAGATAGGTAAGTATCAAGTTGCTCCTGCAAATAATCAACTTGTTTTTTATCCATATTTTTCCTCCACTTTTTTCTCAATATAAGTATATTTTTTACCTCAACCAATTTACAAAAATAACCGTAGTGAAATTTAAAATCAACTCATCAAGTTATTCCATTTTAATTTATTCAATATTATTCATTTTATTACTTAATTATACAATAAAATTCAATATAAAAGTTACTAGAAATTATAATCTAGTAACTTTTATCCATTAATTTGTTTCTACGACAACTATCTTACCACCTAGAGCATTACCAAAGCATTAAACGTCAGCATAGATAGTCTATATTCTTATAACTCTAAAAAAAATTCCAGTAAAACTTAAAATAATTTTACTGGAATTTTTTTATTATTAAATCCATTCAACTATAGTACCACTACACTCTTTATCATTACCCTAATCTAAAATTACTTTTTCATCATTAGGTAACTTTTTTATAACATTAAATTCTTTTATATCTCCATTGTAAAAAACTATTATTAAATCAGTAAACATATTAAAGTATACTGCTCCTCCTAATATATAATCTTCAACCTCTTTAAAAGATTTTAATTCTTTTATAAAGCATTCTCCTGAATGATTACAATAACTGAATACAAGTGCTCCACTATAGTTTAATTTAATATTATCAAATTTTATCTCTTTAGATTGTTTTCTTAAAATATAATACACACCTGTTATTAATAATGACTATTTACAATACAAATTATAATTTTCTATCATAGACTTTAAAACATACGGTCTTAAATATTCCTCATTCTTAAACATAACAATACTTTTAAATAATTCTAAAATTTTAATTTTCATTGTATAATCCTTTCAAAACTATCTCGAAATAATTTGCTTAGAAACTCTATAATTACTTATAACTAATTGAACTTTCTTATTCCCCATATATTCATTAATCTCTGGGAAACAAATCACATCTAAATAAACATTATTAGGTTCTCCATTAAGAACTCTCCCATATTCATAGTCTCCAAATTCCCATTTCATAGTTTCTTCAAAACTTTCTATATCACCAAAATATATTCCCTCAATAACTAGGCCTCCATCACTTAATTTAAGTTTAAGTACATTTCTATTTTTACCTAATATTTTTGCCTCTAATAACTTCAATTTTCTCATACCAAAAGTTGGTTTAGGATTTGCTTTTCCATATGGTTTTAATAATGATATTTGGTCTATCAATTCATAGTTTACTTTATTTAAAGGTAATCCCATATCAATTTGCACTTTAACCATAATGTCTTCTTCTGTTAATGTAGTAACTTTATTTAGTCTATCTCTAAAAGCCTCTATATTTTCAATAGGAATTGACATACCCGCAGCCATTGGATGACCCCCAAAATTGCCTAACAAGTCTTTACACTTTAATAATTCTTCAAACATATTATATTCTTCAATTGATCTTCCTGAACCTTTAGCTCCCTCATGAGCTTTTGTAAGAATAATGGTTGGCAAATTATATTTTTCTCTTATTCTTCCTGCTATTATGCCAGCTATACTTTCATGAATATCTTCTAAGTAAACTACTAAGACTTTATTATTATTCATATTATTTTCTTCAATAATAGAAATAGCCTTATCTACGCCTTCTTTAGTTAAATCTTGTCTTTCTTTATTTAACTCATTAAGTTTTTTTGCTAATTGTTTTGCTTTATTAACATCATTACTTAATAATAGTTCTAATGCCCAAAAGGCTTGCTCAAGACGACCTGATGCATTGATACTTGGACCCAATATGAACCCTAGTGTATATACTGTAATTGTTTTATTACTAATCTCGGTCTCTTCATATAATGCATTTAAACCTATATTGTTAGTATTATTTAAAAGTTCTAATCCTTTTTTAACTATTATTCTATTTTCATCTACCAAATCAACTACATCACATACTGTTGCAATAGCTACATATTGCAATAAATCAACAATTTCTTCTTTATATATATTATAAACATCCATTAATGCTTCCATTAATTTATAAACTACTCCAGCACCACATAATCCTTTAAATGGATACTGACACTCTAATTGCTTTGGATTTAAAACACAATCTGCCTCTGGAATAATAAATTCTCTATTTCCATTATCATCTTCTTTAAATGGTACATCATGATGATCTGTAACTATTACTTTTATTCCTAAATCTTTTGCTAACTTTATTTGGTCTATTGCTGCTATACCATTATCACAAGTTATAATTAGATCAACATTATCACTACTAGCCTTTCTAATAATACTCTCATTAATCCCATAGCCTTCTTTTATTCTATCCGGAATATGATAACTTACATTTGCATTTAATCTACTTAAACATTTATATAAGATATATGTGCTTATTACTCCATCTACATCATAATCTCCTACAATTAATATCTTCTTATTATGATCAATATTTTCTTTTAATAAATTAATTGATTTAGATAAATCCTTCATAGAATCAGACTTATAAAAATAATCTATTTTAGGTTCTAGAAATTTCTTAGCATCTTCTACTTTATATATACCTCTATTAACTAATAGTCTAGCTGCTGTATCACTTATATTTAATTCATTAATTAAATGTTTTAATTCACATTTAATATTTCTTATCATCCATTTTTCTTTCATTTACTGCATCTCCTACTTTAAAATTTGGATAATAGCATTATTTAAAACCTTATTCACCACTTCTCTCATTTCTTCAATAGTGCAATTTCTATTATCCATTTCTTTAAATACATATGACCCATCATTATACATTAATTCATAAATTGCTGTTCTATTAGCTACAACTATACTTCTTTCTAACTCTAAAGAAGTTTTTAAATTAAATCTTTTTTCTAAGGTTTTCAAATCTTTTTCATTTAAATATAAATTTTTTGCTTTTTCAATACACTCATTAATTATATTAAGAGATTCATTTATATCTTCTTTATTTGTACTTAAACTAATTTTAAATAAATTTATACCTTTTTCACCTTTAACTTCACTATATACCTCATAGGCTAATCCTTTTTTAGTTCTTATTTCATCAAATAATAAAGAACTTACACCTTCTCCAAACCATAAGTTAAATATTTTTAAAATCCACAATTCTCTTAAAGATAAATTTTGTATATCAAATGCAACAGCTATTTTAGCACCCTCAATACCTTGTATATCATTAATAAAGGTTTTACTTTCATTTAATTCTCTTTTAATTTCAACCAAATTTAATACTCCTCTATTAATATCTTTAAAATTATTTAATACTATCTGTTTAACATAATCAAAATCTAAAGAAGTTGTTATAGAAATAACCATATTATTAGCTATATAAAACTTTTTATAAAACTCTTTTATATGATGTAAAGTTATTTTCTCTAACTCATCTACATTTCCTATTATTATCTGCTCTAATCTTTCCTTTTTAAACCCATTAAGCAATAATAAATCTTCACAATATTGTTCTAAATCTTCTTTCCACTCTATACTTTCTTGTTTTATAACATTCATTTCTTCTATAAAACCATTACTGTTTAATGTTGGTTTTAAAACTATATCACTATATAAGTTAAATCCTTCTTTAAAATCCTCATTTGACGTAGTTCCATAATAAATAACATAAGGAAAATTCGTCATAGCATTATTAAATCCAAATAATTCATCTAGCTTGCTATTAATTTTTTGTTCAGTAAGATTTTTACTTCCTTTAAAAAGCATATGCTCTAATGCATGAGCACAACCTATATTCTTTTCTTCACTATTTGCACCAGCTTCTAGAGCTATAGTAAAAGAGGTATGTTTTCCTTCTCTAAATTTATATAAAAATCTTACACCATTTTCTAGTACATACTTCTTCATATTAACTCCCTTTTCTCTATTATTAAATACTAATAAAAGTCTTTTATATTTTATCACCAAAATATATATTTTGTATAATTAACTATTCTATGTTTTAATAAAAATATTTAATTTTCTAAAAAAAATAGAGTAGCAAAAATTACTACTCTAAAATTTATCACATTTATTTAATTATTACTATGTTCTAAGAAAAAATTTATCATCATTCCTTCTTTTATTTCCACAGCTTCTTTTTCATACCCTAATTGTTTTATTATTTCTAATGCAAAAACTAATGAAGTTCCTGGTCCTCTACTTGTTATTATATTTTCGTCTACTACTACCGTTTTGTCTTTTATATATATACAATTTCCAAGTTGTTCATTAAATCCTGGATAACTTGTTATTTTTTTGCCTGAAACTATTCCTGCTTCTGCTAACACTATTGGTGCTGCACAAACTGCTGCTATTATCTTTCCTGAACTATTATATTCTCTAACTAATTCTAATACTCTTATATCATCTCTTAAATTAGTTGCTCCCGGCATTCCACCTGGTAATACTATAGCATCATAAGAAAGTAAATCACCTTCATTAAATACCTTATCAGCAATTATTCTTATACCATGAGAACTTTTAACCTCATTAGAAGCTATCCCACAAGTATCACACTTAATTCCAGCCCTTATACAAACATCCACTACAGATAAAGCTTCTAAAATTTCAAAACCTTCAGCTAATAAAACCAATACCTTTTTCATATTTTCTCCTCCTTTATTTAACTATTACATCTTTTACATAATCATCAAATAAAATAGTCATAAGACTAGTTCCTCTTCCAGCTCTATTTTGAAGTCTTATATCGTCTATTAATATTTCTTTTTTATCTTTTAATTTTGTAGTTAATACTATTTTTTTATATTCATTTGTAGTTATTGCAAGTTCATTATACACCTTTAAAAATTCTTCTGCAAAAAATATAGATAAACATTTTCCAAATATAACTTCATCTTCATCTTTTAAACTTATAGATGTAACTCCAGAAGCAAATTTCCCCATAGTATTCACAGTTAGTGAAGAAAACTTTATGCTTAATGCTTTTTTAGTAGCAACTATTACTGTACATTCTTCTAAATTAATATCAATTGAAACCAATTCATCAATATTAGATTTAAATTTATATGATAATTGATTATTATATACTCCATAAAACTCTGATAATTGAGTTTTTTTAATCATTCCTAATTTAGAGAAAAAATATACAAATAAATTATTCTTATTATTCTCTTTAATAGATAATACCTTTATTATATGTTCATTTTCTTCAAAATTATCTACAATTTTACTTAAATGTGTTTCTTCACATTGTTGAACTAAATAACTTGGAAATTTAAAAACTTTTCCTTTATTAGAAAAGGCTAAAATATATGCTTTAGAATTTGTCCATACCTTTTCATAAGAATCATTTGATTTTTTATTATATATTTTTACTTTCCCATTTTTATTTATTCCCACCAAAAATTCACTATATAAATATTCTTCTATATATTCTAAACTTTGAATAACAGTTTCTTTATTAAAATTACAAAGCTCAGCACCTAAAATATTTCTGTCTGTAAAATCTAAAACTGGTTCTTCAATAGTAAATTCTAAATTATTACTTAATTTTATTTTTAAGAATTTTTCTTCTTCTGATGAGTCACATAATTTAACATTAATTAACTTATCTTCCCCTTTAAGTTTTAAAGCCATAAGTTTTGAATAAGAAGTGATAAACTTATCTAAAGTTGTTTTTTTAATTAATCCTTTAGCTGTTATAAATTTAAAACATTTATCTGGTAAAAAATTACTTATTGATTTTGCAATTATAATTTTTTCTTCCTCTAAATTTAACCCTTTTAATAAATCTTCTAATTTTTCACCTTTTTCTTTCCATCTACCTTCTACTATAGAATTACATTTTAATTGATAAACATTTCCCTTATCAGTAAATAGTAAAATAGTATCTTTAGTATTAGATTTAATTAGGAATTTTAAGAAATCTCCCTCTCTATAATCAATTTCAGATTCATCTGCATTGGAACGATTATATGTTTTTAAAGGAACTTTCTTAATAAAGCCTTCATTAGAAATAGTTAGCATAACATCTTCTACTACTATTAATTCCTCTAAATCTATTTTAGCTTCACTATCATCCTCTATCAATTCTGTTCTTCTATCATCACCATAATTCTTAGCTACTTCTAAAAGTTCTTCCTTAATAACGCTTAATAATACTTGCTCATTGCTTAAAATACTTTTAAAATATTTTATTTTTTTAATTAATTCTTTATGTTCCTTTTGAAATACTTTTATTTCAAGACCCGTTAATCTATAAAGCATTAACTCTAATATAGCCTGAGCTTGTTCCTCTGTGAAACTATATTTTGATACTAATTCTTCTTGAGCATGTTTTTTGGATTTCGAAGTTCTTATAGTAGCAATTATTTCATCTAATATATCAATAGTTTTTATAAAACCTTCTATAATATGGAATCTTTTTTCAGCAATGTCTAATTCTTTTTTTGTTCTTCTTGTTATTACTTCTTTTTGATGATTTACATAATGAGTTATTATAGTTTTTAACCCCATTGTTTCTGGTTTTCCATTTGCTAAAGCTACCATATTAAAACTTATATTACATTGTAAATCTGTTTTCTTAAATAAATATTTTAATACTTTATCTACTACAACATGATCTGCTGCTTTTTTAAATTCTATAACCGCTCTTATTCCTGTTCTATCTGATTCATCTCTTATATCTGTTATAGATTCTAAAGCCTTTGAATGTCTTTTATCACCTGTCATTTCAGAAATAGTTTGTAGTATTTTAGCTTTATTTCTTCTATAGGGAAATTCAGTAATAATTATACCTAACCTTCCACTTTCAAGTTTTTCTATAGAGGTTTTTGCTCTTAAAGTAACCTTACCTTCTCCAGTTTCATAAGCTGATCTTAAAGATTTTTTTCCTATAAGAACACCACCTGTTGGTAAATCCGGTCCCTTTATGTACTCCATTAACTCCTTGGTTGTTATTTCATTTTTTTCTATATATGCTAATGTCCCGTTTATAACTTCATTTAAATTATGTGGTGGAATATTAGTTGCTAAACCTACCGCTATACCAAAAGTTCCATTAACTAACAAATTAGGATATTTTGCTGGTAATACTTTTGGTTCTAATTCTGAATCTGAATAGTTTGGAACCATATCTACTACATCTTTATCTATATCTTTTAACATCTCCATAGATATAGCTGATAATTTAGCTTCCGTATAACGCATAGCTGCTGCTCCATCTCCATCTATTGAACCCCAGTTTCCATGGCCATCAATTAATGGTTTTCTAGTTGAAAAATTTTGAGCTAATATTACCATAGCATCATATACTGAACTATCTCCATGGGGATGAAATTTACCTAATATATCTCCAACTATTCTTGCTGATTTATAGTAAGGTTTATCTGGAAATGCCTTAAGCATATAGGCACCATATAAAATTCTTCTATGAACTGGTTTTAATCCATCTCTAACATCTGGTAACGCTCTATCCTTTGCAACCTCTATAGCATAAGGTAAATAATTATCTGGCATAGCTTCCTCTAAAGGAATTCTAATTATGTTATTATCTTTCGGAATTATAGTTTGCTTCTTTGCCATATATACATCTCCAATCTATTAAAATTCACCATACTTATACATATAATTTTTTCTTGGTTCTACAATATCTCCCATTAGTAATGATACCATTTTTTCTGCTTTGGCAGCATCGTCAATGGTTACTTGAACTAAAGTTCTACTTTCTGGATTTAAGGTAGTTTCCCACAATTGATCTGGATTCATTTCTCCAAGACCTTTAAATCTTTGAATTAATGCACCTTTACCAATTTGCTTTTTAGCCTTTTCTAACTCTTCATCAGAATAAGCATATGCTACTTTGTCTCCGCCTTTACCACTTTTATATACTTTATATAAAGGTGGTTGTGCTAAATATAAATGACCATTAGCTATTAATGGTTTCATATATCTATATATATACGTCATCCAAAGAGTTCTAATATGATATCCATCAACATCAGCATCACTCATAATAATTATTTTATCATATTTTAAATCTTCTTCTTTATAATTGTCTAAAGTTCCAGTTCCTATAGCTGTATTAAATATTTTTAATTCTTCTGAAGCCAAAACATTCTCTAGTTTTTGTTTTTCAGTATTCATTATCTTACCCTTTGACGGCATTATAGTTTGGAATCTTCTATCTCTTGCTTGCTTAGCTGATCCCCCAGCTGAATCTCCCTCAACTACAATAAACTCATTTACTGAATTATCTTTTAATGTGCAAACTGCTACCTTTCCTGCTAAAGGTGCAGTACCTTTTCCTATCTTTTTCTTTTCTGCTTCATTTATTTTTTTTATTTTTTCTCTTCTAGCTGCTGCATCTAACGCATTATTAATAATACTAGTTGCAACCTCTTTATTATCCTCTATCCAATGTGAAAACTTAGTATAAGCTAAATCATTCATCATTGTATAAGCTTCATTATTTCCTAACTTTGTTTTAGTTTGTCCTTCAAATACTGGATTAGTAATTTTAATTCTTACTATAGCAGTCATACCTTCTCTTAGGTCATCACCTTCAAACTCTTTATCTTTTTCTTTTATCAAATTTAATTTTTTAGCCCATTCTTTAAATGCACGAGTCATTCCAGTTTTAAATCCTGTTTCATGAGTACCTGCTTCTGTAGTAGGTATATTATTTACATAACTTGCTATATATTCTGTTGTAGAATCTGTAAATTGTAAACATACTTCTCCATACATTTGTATGTTGTTTACACTTCTTTCTCCTTCGAAAAATATAGGAATTTGATGAAGAGGTGTTTTACTTTCATTAAGATACTCTATAAAATCTAATAAACCTCTTTCTGAAAAATATTCTTTTTGAACCTCTTCATCTTTTCTTTTATCAATTAATTCCAATCTTATTCCTTTATTTTGGAATGCTAATTCTTGTAATCTTTCATCTATAATGTCAAATTTAAAATCCGTAGTAGAAAAAATCTCTTTATCTGGTAAGAAAGTTACCTTTGTACCTGTTTCCTTTGATTTACCTGTTATATCTAATCCCGTTACAGGTGTTCCTGGCATAAACTTATTAAGCTCTTTATCCATAGCATATTCAAATCTTTGATTATATCTTTTTCCATTTTGTTTTACTTCAACTTCTAACCATTTAGAAAGAGCATTAACTACAGCGGCTCCAACACCATGTAATCCTCCAGAAGTTTTATAATTTTTATTATTAAACTTACCACCTGTATGCAGTTCAGTAAAAACCATTTCAACCCCTGATTTCTTCTTTATAGGATGTATACCTGTTGGCACTCCTCTACCATTATCGATTATAGTAACACTTTTATCTTTATTTAAAATTACTTTAGCTATATTACCATACCCATTAGATATTTCATCTATAGCATTATCAAGTATTTCCCAAATACAATGATGTAATCCTTTGGTTCCTGTAGATCCTATATACATACCTGGTCTTATTCTAACAGGCTCTAACTTTTCCAATGATGTTAAATCAGTAACATCATAACTAGTTTTTATTCCTTTACCCATAAAATTATTTTACTACCTCCCTAGAAACTTCATTATATATTCTTTTTAACTCTTCCATTCCTGTTTCCATATCATTAATTATCAACTGTTCTCTAAAATTATGTTTTTTTGCACTTACTCCATACATTGGATCATAATATTTTTTCATTAGTTCAAGGGCAACTTCTTCATAATTGCCATCATTAACTAATTTTTTATAATAATTTATATTTTCTTCACTTATATGTTTTTTTAACACACTTAAAGCTTCTTCTAATTGTATATTTACATTTTCAAAAGCTGTATATTCATTAACTAATCTTTTAGCTCTAACTTCATAATCTGAATTTATTCTAACTTTTTCACCTTTATAAATTTTATTAAAAAGAACTTCTGGAATTAAAATTCTTCCTATTCTTCTACTTTCACCTTCAACAAAAACTATGTTATTATTTCTTTTTCTTAAAGCTTCATAAACTAAAGAGTCAAATTTTTTCTGTGTATGACAAGAACCTAATCCAACGCCACCAAGTATAGAACCTCTATGATTTGCACATCCTTCTAAATCTAAGGTATTAAATCCATCTTCTTTTAGTTTATATAAAAGCTCTGTTTTTCCTACTCCAGTATTACCATATAAAACTATAAAATTAATCTCCTGTGAAAATTCTTCTATTTTCTTAGAAATAAATGCTCTATATGCTTTATAGCCACCTTCTAATTTTAAAACTTTAAAGCCCAAACTATTTAATAAAGAAAATAAACTACCACTTCTCATGCCACCTCTAGCACAAAACATTACTATCTTTTTATTTTTATTATTTTTATATAAATCTTGAATTTGCTCAAAAATTTCAGGTAATCTTTTAGAAATAAATTTAACTGCTGATTTTTTAGCTTCCTCTACACTTTCTCTAACATAAAGAGTACCAACAATATCTCTTTCATCATCTAATAACACTGGAATATTTATAGCACCAAATAATGGCTCCTCTTTAGCTTCCTTAGGACTTCTTACATCTATAAATATAAAATCATTTTCTTTTTTATATATTTCTTCATAAGTAATTGTACCAAACATATGATTCCCACCTTTCAATTTACTAAATTAGTATAATTCCTTTAAATTTTATTGTCAAACGTTAGTTCTGTATTTATCTTTTAAATTTGTACAAAATAATATAGACGCCCTATTGGGCGCCTATATATTATACTTCATATATACCTATTTGTCTTACATGTTTAGTATGAGACCATTCTTTTTTATCCTTATTTATTATTCCTTGTATAGTTATTGGAATCCAAGTTAATATATATATAGGATAAATTAAGTATCTATAGAATATCTGGAAATTTCTTTTTCCTAATAATAATATAGTTGCTATTAAGAATAAGCCTACATATGAAATATTAAATACTGTTAATAATAAAGCATTATTAATTATTCCTAATTCATTTATTAAATATGGTTGTATAAAAATATTTAATGAGTATAAAGTAAATATAACAAATAACTTCCAACTCATTTTCTTATCTAAAAACAACACTAAAGGCGTTAATAAAAATTGGAATATACAAAATGCTTGCCATAAAGTATTATTAAATAAATAACTTATAACAAATATACCTAACCCATTTGCAGCTCTCATTTGAACAAATGTTAATAACGCTGCCACACCTGTAGCTATAGTTATAAATGGTTGCATAACATATATAGTACAATCTAATGCTACCCAATTTCTTTCCTTTAGGCCCTTTATAAATAATTTCTTACCATATCTAGTTGCTACATCTGCAAAACCTTGCATCCATCTTTTTCTTTGTGCCCAAGAAGCTTTTAAAGTTAAAGGCTTTTCATCATAAATTTTAGCATCATGAGCCCAACCAACTTTTTCTCCGTTTAATATTAATTTACAGCTAAACTCTAAATCTTCTGTTAAACAAGTTGCTCCCCATCCTAACTCTTTAAGAGTTGCAGTATCAATAACAAATCCTGTTCCTCCTATTTGGGCAGATAATCCTAAGTTAGTTCTTGCTAACTGGATCATTCTATTTGCTGAGGTAAAAGCTATTGCATAAGATTCTGTTATCCAAGAATCTTGTGGATTTTTTGTATCAATATATCCTTGAACAACTTTATATCCCTCACACATTTTATTATTCATTTCTTTTAAGAAATCTTTATCAACTAAATTATCTGCATCAAATACAGCTATTGCATCATAATGTGTTTTCATTTTAAATATTTTATCAAACATCCACTCAAGAGCAAAACCTTTTCCACGCTTTTCTTTGTTAAATCTTTCAAAAGCATTAGCTCCAGCTTCTCTTGCAATCTTTGCCGTATTATCAGTACAGTTATCTGCAATTACAAATATATCATATAACTCTTTAGGATAATCTAAATGTTTTAAGCTTTCAACTAAATTTGCTATAACTACTTCCTCATTATGAGCAGCAACTATCATAGCAAACCTTTTTTCAGGCTTATAAATTTTTTTATCCTTCTTTTTGTAAAAACCAAAAAGAGAAATCACCAAATAATATACCATTATTAAGAAAACACCAATTTGAAAAGCAGCACTTATCCAAAATACATAATTTTCAAAATTTTCCATTATCTCACTCCTAAAATAAAATTACCCTTGACATTATAACAATTGTTAGAGAATTTTGCAAAAATTATTTCTGCCAAAAGTTTTAACATTTATTGTTACTTATGAAATGATGAATATATTTTACATAATGCTATACTTTTCAATTAAAATATTTCATTGAAATGACTCAGCTAAAAATAAGCATTTTTAGTGAGTCACTTATATATTATTAATCTACTTTTTTATCTATCCAACTCATCATTTCACGTAATTCCTCACCAACTTTTTCAATATTATGATTTTTTTCAATATTTCTCATTGCATTGAAATTTGGTCTTCCAACTACATTTTCTAATAACCAGTTTTTTGCAAATGTACCATCTTGAATTTCTTTAAGAACTTTTTTCATTTCTTCTTTGGTTTCATTTGTAATTATCCTATTACCTATCATGTAATCACCATATTCAGCAGTATCACTTATAGAATATCTCATTAAACTCATGCCACCTTGATACATTAAATCCACTATAAGCTTCATCTCATGTAAACATTCAAAATAAGCATTTTCTGGTGCATATCCTGCTTCTGTAAGAACTTCAAATCCAGTTTTAATTAAAGCAGTAACTCCTCCACATAAAACAGCCTGCTCTCCAAAAAGATCAGTTTCAGTTTCATCTTTAAAGGAAGTTTCTAAAATTCCTGCTCTTGCACCACCAATTCCATTAGTATAAGCTAATGCTATTTCTTTAGCTTTACCAGTAAAATCTTGATATATTGCTATTAAACAAGGTACACCTGATCCTTCTTCATAAGTTTTTCTAACCATATGACCAGGTCCTTTTGGCGCAACCATAAATACATCAACCCATTTTGGTGGTGTTATTTGACCATAATGAATATTAAAACCATGGGCAAATACTAATGCTTTTCCTTCTGATAGGTTAGGTTCTATCTCTTCTCTATAAACTTGTGATTGTTTTTCATCTGGTATTAAAATCATTATTACATCACTTATTTTAACAGCTTCATTTACTTTTAAAACAGTTAATCCCGCATTTTCAGCTTTTCTCCAAGAATTACTTTCTTTGTATAAACCAACAACTACATCTATACCACTTTCTTTAAGATTTAAAGCATGAGCGTGCCCTTGACTTCCATATCCAATGATAGCAACTTTCTTTTCTTTTAGTATTTTTAAATTTGTATCACTCTCATAATATAATTTTGCCATATAACTCACTCCTTAATTATTACAAATTTCTTAATTATATATATTTTTTAATTTAAACTATCTATCATTTTATTAATTGCATTAATAAATGCATTAATACTAGCTTCCATAACATCGCCTGATAATGAACTTCCAACAAAAATTTTATTATTTTCTTCTATCTTAACTATAACTTCTCCTAAAGAGTCATCACCATCTGTAATAGATTTTATAGAATAATCTTTTAATCTAACCTTTTTACCTATAGTTCTTTCAATAGCTTTAAAAGCTGAAGAAACTGGACCATCACCAACAGCACTTTCTATTAATATTTTATTATTTTTTTCTATTTCCACTGTAGTTGTACAAATCATTTTATTTCCACTATAAACTTGATAAGAAATCAATTTATAAGTTTCTTTTAAATCAGTTGTATTACTATTAACTATAGCTTCAATTTCCTTATAACTAATATTTTTCTTTTTATCTGTCATTTTTTTAAATTTTAAAAAAGCTTCTTCTAATTCTTCTGCTGAAAGCGTAATGCCATTATTTCTTAAATAATTATCAAAAGCATGTCTACCAGAATGCTTACCTAAAACTAAGTTATTATTATTTATTTTTCCAATAGATTCAGGTGTTACTATTTCATATGTGGATTTTTCTTTTAACACACCATCTTGATGAATTCCTGATTCATGAACAAAAGCATTTTCTCCTACTATAGCTTTATTAGGTTGTACTTGTATTCCTGTTATACTAGAAATAGCTTTGGAAATACCCCATATTCCCTTTGTATTTACAGCTGTATAAATATTTAAATCTTTTTTTCTAGTTTCTATTGCCATTACTACTTCTTCTAAAGCGGTATTACCTGCTCTTTCACCTAATCCATTAATAGCACACTCTATTTGAGAAGCTCCTGATAAAATTCCTTCTATAGAATTTGCTGTTGCCATACCTAAATCATTATGACAATGCACTGAAACATCAACATTTTCAATACCTTTTGTATTACTAATTATTTCTTTTATAAAATCCCCATAAAATTTAGGTATAGCATAACCAACAGTATCTGGAATATTTATTACCGTAGCACCAGCCTTTATAACCTCTTCAAATATCTTAATTAAAAATTTTATATTACTTCTATAAGCATCTTCTGCTGAAAATTCAACATCATTACAAAATTTCTTACTATATTTAACTGCTTCTATTGCATTTTCTATTACTTGATCTTCACTCATATTTAATTTATATTTCATATGAATAGGAGAAGTGGCTATAAATGTATGAATTCTTCCACTATTTGAATTTTTTATAGACTCATAGGCTAAATCTATATCTTTTTTTACTGCTCTACACAAAGCTGCTATGGTAGACTCTTTTATTTCTTGTGATATTTTAAGTACAGATTCAAAATCACCTTTTGATGCCATAGGAAAACCTGCTTCTATGACATCTACTTTTAATCCTTCTAATTTTTTAGCTATTATTAATTTTTCTTTAATATTTAAATTTACTCCAGGTGATTGTTCTCCATCTCTTAAGGTTGTATCAAAAATCTTTATTCTTCTACTCATACAACTCCTCCTTAATATCATATAAAATAATATCATCTAAAGAGTTTCCTGGTGCTACCATAGGAAATACTTTAATATTTTCATGTATGCAAAAATCTATTAAGGTACTTTCATTAGAATATAAAGCTTCTTTCAGTATGTCTTCAAAATCTTCTCTTCCATTAATTCTATAAGCTTTTATACCAAAAGCTTCTGCTAATTTAACAAAGTCTGTATTTCTATTTAAAGTAGTTTGTGAATATCGTTCATTATAAAAAAGAGTTTGCCATTGCCTAACCATTCCTAAAGCATTGTTATTTATAACTATTATTTTTATAGGTAATTTATTACTTGCTATAGTAGCCATTTCATTACAATTCATACCAAAACTTCCATCTCCGGTTATTAAAATAACTCTTTTGTTTTTATTAGCTAACTGTGCTCCTATAGCGGCACCCACTCCAAATCCCATAGTTCCAAGTCCACCTGAAGTTATAAAACTTCTAGGGTATTTAAACTTATAATGTAAAGCTGTCCACATTTGATGTTGCCCTACATCCGTTACCAAAATACATTCACCCTTCGTTAATTTATTTAAGTAATTAAATAGTCCTTCCATTTCTAATTGTTCTTTATTAGTTTTATTATTTATTTGCTTTAATTCATATATTTTTCTTATCCATTGCTGATTTTTTTTGTCATCTAACAAAGGCATTAATTTATTTAAAATTACTTTAATATCACCAATTATATATTCATCTGATTTTAAATTTTTATTAATTTCTGCTGGATCTACATCTAAATGAATTATTTTAGCATTTTCAATATGTTTCCTATTACTTATAACTCTGTCACTAAATCTTGCACCAATACAAATTATTAAATCACTTTTTGTTGCTAAAATATTTGAAGCTTTTGTTCCATGCATTCCTATCATTCCGGTAAAAAATTTATTTTCCCATGAACAAGCTGTAATGCCCATTAAAGAAGCTGCTGTAGGAGCACCTATCTTTTCTGATAATTTTTCAAGTTCATTAGATGCTCCCGCTGATATTACTCCACCACCAACATAAATAAATGGTCTTTCACTGGTATTTATTAATTTAGCAACTTTGTCCAAAGAATTTTCTGTTATATATTTAAACTTTCTTT
Organism: Clostridium tarantellae; assembly: GCF_009295725.1. GTDB lineage: Bacteria > Bacillota > Clostridia > Clostridiales > Clostridiaceae > Sarcina > Sarcina tarantellae. The sequence goes on along the minus strand of NZ_WHJC01000004.1, from coordinate 13,523 downwards.
TTACAATTTTAGGGGAAATCCTCTTATATTCACACTTTGACATTGTTACATCCTTAGGTATATCTATGAGCACAGGTCCTGGTCTGCCACTTTGAGCTATATAAAATGCTTCTATAATTGTATGTTGTAATTTTTCTATATTGTCAACAATATAATTATGCTTTGTAATTGGCATAGTTATTCCAGCAATATCAACTTCTTGAAAACTATCTTTTCCTAATAATTCTCTTGGAACATTACCTGTTATAGCAATTAAAGGTATAGAATCCATATAGGCTGTAGCTATTCCTGTGACTAAATTTGTTGCTCCTGGTCCTGATGTGGCTAAACATACTCCAACCTTTCCAGTAGATCTAGCATATCCATCAGCCGCATGAGCAGCTCCTTGCTCATGGGCTGTTAAAACATGATGAATCTTATCTTTGTATTTATATAAAACATCATAAATATTTAAAACAGCTCCTCCTGGATAACCAAATATAGTATCTACATTATGCTCTAACAAAGATTCAATTAAAATTTCTGAACCATTTAAGATCATATTCTCACCCCTCTTTATTTATTATTTCACTATTGCTAATGCACACCCTTTCACATCTATTTTTTTAAAGCATCTTATAAGACAGCTCCTTCAGCCGCTGAAGATACTAATTTAGAATATCTATAAAGATAACCATCTTTAACCTTTGGCACAAAAGGTTTTAATGCTATTTTCCTATTCTTTAACTCTTCCTCACATACCTTTAATTCTAATATACCATTTGGAATGTCTATGAAAATTTTATCGCCCTCTTCAACTAAAGCTATTACTCCACCATCCGCCGCCTCTGGTGAAATATGACCAATAGCAGCCCCTCTAGTAGCTCCTGAAAATCTTCCATCAGTTATTAATGCAACCTGACTATCTAATCCCATTCCAGCAATAGCTGAAGTTGGAGTTAACATTTCTGGCATACCTGGACCACCTTTTGGACCTTCATATCTTATAACCACTACATCACCAGAATTTATTTTTCCTGCTAAAATAGCTTTTATAGATTCTTCTTCAGAATTAAATACTCTTGCATATCCTTCATATACCATCATCTCTTTAAGAACTGCTGATTTTTTAACTACTGCTCCATCTTTTGCTAAATTACCTCTCAATATAGCAATTCCTCCAGTATTGCTATATGGTTCTCTTACACTTTTAATAATATTATTATCTTTAACTTTTACATTTTCTAAATTAACTTTCTGTATTTCTCCAGTACAAGTTATACAATCTAAATTTAATACATTTATTTTAGAAAGCTCTTTCATAACACCTTGAACACCACCAGCTTTATATAAATCTTCAATATGATTAATTCCAACGGGTGCTAATTTACATATATTTGGAGTATTCATACTTATTTCATTTATTATATCTAAATCCAAATTAAATTTTGCTTCTTTGGCAATAGCTGTTAAATGTAATACACTATTGCTTGAACAACCTAAAGCCATATCAACAGCTAATGCATTTTTTATACTTTCTTCATTTATAATATCTCTAGATTTTATATCTTTTTTTATTAAATTCATTACTGATATTCCTGCTTTTTTAGCTAATAATATTCTTTCTGAATAAACCGCTGGAATAGTTCCATTTCCCGGTAAAGCTATTCCTAAACTTTCACATAAACAATTCATAGAATTAGCCGTAAACATCCCTGAGCAAGAACCACAAGTTGGACAAGCTTTATTCTCAAGCTCTATTAATTCATCTATAGTAATTTTTCCTGACTCAAAAGCTCCAACGCCTTCAAACACTGTAGATAAACTACATTTTTTCCCTTTAAATTCTCCAGCTAACATAGGTCCACCCGAAACTACAACCGTTGGTATATTCACTCTCAATGCTCCCATTAAAACTCCAGGGACAATCTTATCACAATTAGGAATTAAAACTAATCCATCTAATGCATGTGCTTTTGCCATACACTCTACTGAATCAGCAATTATTTCTCTACTTGCTAAAGAATATCTCATTCCTTCATGTCCCATAGCAATACCGTCACATACTCCTATAACTGGGAAAACTAATGGGGTACCTCCCCCTATTAATATTCCTTTCTTTACACCTTCAACAATTTTATCTAAATTTATATGACCTGGAATAATATCATTTTGAGATGTTACTACTCCAATTAAAGGTCTATTTATTTCTTCTTCACTTAAACCAGTAGCCTTTAATAAAGACCTATGAGGTGCTTTTGTAACTCCTTTTTTTATTACATCACTTTTCAACTTAATCACCATCTTTCATAAAAGCATCTATAACTAAATTAGTTATTTCATCAGTGCCAACCCAAATCATATTTTCACTCATAATATCAGCAGTCCTATAATTTTTTTCTAAAACTTTAATCACAGACTTTTCCAAAGTATTAGATTCTTCTATTAAATTAAAACTATATCTTAACATCATAGCCACTGAAAGTATTGTTGCTAAAGGATTACAAATTCCTTTTCCAACTAAATCAGGGGCACTTCCATGTATAGGTTCATATAATCCAAAATTTCCTTTTCCTAAAGATGCTGATGGTAGCATACCTATAGAGCCTGTAATCATTGATGCTTCATCAGATAATATATCTCCAAACATATTGCTAGTTAAAATAACATCAAATTCATTAGGATTTCTAATAAGTTGCATAGCTGCATTATCAATATACATATGATTTAACTCTACACCTTTATAATCTTTAGCTACATCTTCAACTGTTTTTCTCCACAACCTTGAACTCTCTAAAATATTTGCTTTATCAATACTTGTTACTTTATTTCTTCTTTTTTTTGCAAGTTCAAAAGCTTTTATTGCAATTCTTCTTATTTCACTAGTAGAATATTTTTCTGTATCCCAAGCATACTCTTCTAAGCCTTCACAAAAACTATTTCTATCTCCAAAGTAAATACCTCCTGTTAGCTCTCTAACTACACAAATATCTATTCCATTTTCTATAATATTTTCTTTTAATGGTGATGATTTTATAAGCGGTTTATAAACTACTGCTGGTCTTAAATTACAATAGAGATTTAATCCACTTCTCAACCCTAACAAAGCTTGCTCTGGTCTTACATTAGCAGATGTATTATCCCATTTTGGTCCACCTACTGCTCCCAAAAGGACACTATCTGAATTTTTACATAAAGATAAAGTTTCATTTGGTAATGCTACTCCAAACTTATCTATGGCACACCCTCCAGCTAATGCATAATCATATCTAAATAAATGTCCATATTTTTCACCAATCTTATCTAATATCTTTAATGCAGAATCTACTACTTCTGGTCCTATTCCATCACCTTTAATAACACCTATTTTAAAATTCAAAAAAATCTCCCCTTTATATAAAACATTAAATTATTTAAACTCTTGTTTTATTTTTTTAATCAATCCACCTGAATTTATAATTTCTTGCATAAAACTCGGAAAAGCGTCTCCTTTAAACTCTTTATTTTTAGTAATGTTTTTTATTATTCCTGTTAAAAAATCTACTAAAACTTCATCACCTTCATCTATTTCTTGTACAGCTTCATCACACTCTATTATTGGTAATCCTATATTTATAGCATTTCTATAAAATATTCTTGCAAATGAACTACTTATAACACAGCTTATACCACTTGCTTTTATAGCAATAGGTGCATGTTCCCTTGAAGAACCACATCCAAAATTTTTTTTTGCTACAATAATATCTCCCTCTTGTACATTTTTAGAAAAGTTAAGATCTATATCCTCCATACAATGCATTGCTAATTCTTTTTCATCTGATGTATTTAAATATCTAGCTGGAATAATTACATCAGTATCCACATTATCTCCATATTTAAAAACTTTTCCACATACCTTCATACAAAAATTCCTCCTATAACACATTCTCTGGAGCACATATAACTCCTTTTATTGCAGATGCTGCTGCAATTGCTGGACTAGCTAAATAAACCTCCGATTGCACATGTCCCATTCTCCCAACAAAATTTCTATTTGTAGTAGATAACGCTCTTTCTTTTTTAGCTAATATACCCATATGTCCACCTAAACAAGGTCCACATGTTGGTGTAGAAACTATAGCTCCAGCTTTTATGAAAACTTTTATTAACCCTTCTTCCATAGCTTGCAAATATACTTTTTGACTTCCTGGAATTATTATAGTTCTAACTCCCTTTTTAACCTTTTTTCCTCTTAATATAGATGCCGCTACCCTTAAATCTTCAATTCTTCCATTTGTACATGAACCTATTACAACCTGATCAAGAGGTATTTCATCAACTTCATCTATAGTTTTTGTATTTTCTGGCAAATTAGGGAAAGCTATTGTTGGTCTTATCTCACTTAAATCAATTTCATAGGTACTTTCATAAATAGCATCTTCATCAGCTTCATAAATTTTATATTCCCGCTCTGAATGTTCTTTCATATATTCAATAGTTTTTTCATCTACTGGAAAAATACCATTTTTAGCCCCTGCTTCAATTGCCATATTAGTTATAGTAAATCTTGAATCCATAGATAAATATTTTATACCTTCTCCTATAAATTCTATTGATTTGTATAAAGCTCCATCCACACCTATCATACCTATAATATGAAGAATTATATCTTTTCCACTAACCCACTTTTTAGGTGCATTTTTTAATATAAATCTTATTGCACCTGGAACTTTAAACCAACACTTTCCAGTTGCCATACCAGCTGCCATATCTGTAGAACCTATTCCAGTAGAAAATGCTCCTAAAGCACCATAAGTACAAGTATGTGAATCTGCACCAATAACTACATCTCCTGAAACAACTAATCCTTTTTCCGGTATGATAACATGTTCTATTCCCATTTCTCCTATATCAAAAAAGTTTTTTATTTCTTTTCTTTTAACAAACTCTCTTATTTCTTTACATTGTTCAGCAGATTTTATATCTTTATTAGGTGTAAAATGATCTGGAACTATAGCTATTTTATTTTTATTAAAAACACCTATATCTCCTAATTTATTAAACTCCTTTATAGCAACAGGTGTGGTTATATCATTCCCTAATACTAAATCTAAATTTACCTCTATTAACTGTCCTTCTTTAACAGTTTTTAAAGATGCATGCTGTGCCAATATTTTTTGTGTCATGGTCATTCCCATTTTAATAACCCCCTTTTATATTTATAAAAAAAACATTTTTATATTTTTTTCTATATCTTTTATTAATTTATATTCTATTGAATCTACTAAAGCTATCCAACTTGCCCCAATAACATCTTGTGAAACACCTATAGTGCTCCAAGTTTCTATACCATCCGTAGATTCTATTAATACTCTTACTTTAGAGTCTGTTCCACTATTTGTATCTAATACCCTTACTTTATAATCAATTAATCTAACTTGTTTAAGTTTAGGATAAAATACCTCTAAAGCCTTTCTTAGGGATTTATCCAAAGCATGTATAGGTCCATCACCCTCCGCTGCTGTAACTTCACTTTTTCCATCTACTTCAATATTTATTATTGCTGTTGAACTAAAATTACCTGTATGTGATGGTTGTTCTCCTATTACTTTAAAACTATTCAATGTAAAAAATGCTTTATATTTACCTATTACTTTTCTGATAACTAATTCAATAGAACCTTCTGCTCCTTCAAACTGGTATCCTTCATGTTCTAACTCTTTTAACCTTTTAGTTATTATCTTAACTTCATTTGAATCCTTAGATAGTTTAGGAAATATTTTTTGAACTTCTTTTACTATATTAGATTTGCCACTTACTTCTGAAATTAAAAATCTTCTTGAATTTCCAACTAAATTAGGTGAAATATGTTCATAAGCATTTGAATTTTTTAATACTGCATCTATATGCATTCCTCCTTTATGTGCAAAAGCAGAGCTGCCAACATAAGGAAAATCATCTCTTAATTTCAAATTAGATATTTCACTTATATGTCTAGAAACAACTGTTAAATTTTTCATTATATTATCATCTAAAATATTTAGCCCTAATTTAAATTTAAGAATTGGAAGAATGGTACTTAAATTAGCATTACCACATCTTTCTCCTACCCCTAAAAAAGTTCCTTGAATATGATTTACACCAGCATTTATAGCACTTATACTATTAGCAACAGCTACTCCCATATCATTATGACAATGGATTCCTAACTGAATATTAATATATTTTTTTACATCTTTTACAATTTCAAAGATTTCGTTAGGTAACATTCCTCCATTAGTATCGCAGAGAACTATAGCTTTAGCACCTGCATTTTGAGCTATTAATATACTCTTCAATGCATAGTCCTTATCTTCTATATACCCATTAAAAAAATGTTCTCCATCAAAAATAACTTCTAACCCTTTACTAATTAGGTATTCTATGCTCTCTTTTATCATATTTAAATTTTCTTCTAATGTAGTTTTTAAAATTTGCTCTACTTGAAATCTACTACTCTTACCAAATAAGGTGACAATTTGAGTATTAGCTTTTATCAAATTTTTTAAATTAATATCCTCTTCTACTTTTGTAGCTACCTTCCTTGTACTACCGAAAGCCACTAATTTAGAATTTTTCAAATTTAATTCTTTAGCCATATTAAAAAATTCAACATCTTTAGGATTTGATGAAGGATTTCCAGCTTCTATATAATCAATATTTAATGAATCTAAAATTTTACAAATTTTTATTTTATCATGAACTGAAAAACTTATTCCTTGTGCTTGTGCTCCATCTCTTAAAGTAGAATCAAAAATATATATTTTTTGTTCATTATTCATAATTCTGCTCCTTCCTTACAAATTAATAAACTTAAATTTTTAATATTCTACTCCAAAAAACTCATCATAACTATTAATATCTATATCTCCTCTTTCTAATGCAATTATTCCAGTTCTAGCTATTTCTTTTATTCCAAATTCATTAACTAAACTTATAAGAGCATTTACCTTACTTTCATCTCCCGTTAATTCAATGGTCATAGTTTCTTTTGAAATATCCACTACTTTACATCTAAATATATTTACAATTTCATTTATTGAAGCTCTTTGTTCAGAATTTGCATTAACCTTAACAAGAACTAATTCTCTATAAACAGATTCATTAGCTTTAGTTTTTATTATTTTAATAACATCCTCTAATTTATTTAATTGTTTAATAAATTGTTCTAAAACTTCATCATTTCCCATAAGTGCTATTGTCATTCTAGATATTGACTGATTTTGGGTTCTTCCTGCTGTAATACTATCAATATTAAATCCTCTTCTAGAAAATAATCCAGATATCCTACTTAAAACTCCTGATGAGTTTTTTACTAATACTGATAAAAAATGCTTATCCATAATTATCCTCCATTCATTATATAAATGCTTAAAGAAATATTTATATAATTTAACCATATTTTACTTAAAATGTAAATATGACTTTATAATTTTTATTTCTTAATTAATAAAAATCAATTAATAATATTTATAAAATTTTTTTAATTTTTAATTTTTACTGTACTTTTATTAACTTTATGTTAATTACATTTTAATGTTATATTTTCATTTTTTATCATTAAACAAAAAATTTTGAAATCAATACTTTACATATTATAGTTTATTTTTAAATATACTAATAATCATAAAATTATTTTATATCTATAAGGAGATAAAAATGAAGATTGGATATGCTTGTACTCCTATTACAACCACTTTAAGAACTACAAGAAAATTAACATTAAACAATTATAATGAGAATATACTAAAGGATTTAATTAAACTTAATTTAAAAGATTTAAAAGCTATTTTAGAATTTAATAAAGAAAAAGAAATTTATTTATTTAGAATAAGTTCAGATATTATTCCTTTAGGCTCACACCCAATTAATAAATTTGATTGGTACAACTATTTTAAAGAAGATTTATTAAATATAGGAAACTTTATTAAAATAAATAATATGCGTGTTTCTATGCATCCAGGACAATACACAGTTTTAAATTCACCCATTGATGAAGTTGTAAATAAATCGCTAAAGGATATAGAATATCATTGTACATTTTTAGATAGCTTAAATTTAGATTTCTCTCATAAAATTATAATTCATATAGGAGGGGTTTATAATAATAAGAAACTATCAATGGAAAGATTTATTAATAATTTTAAAAAATTATCAACTAATGCCCAAAAAAGATTAATTATAGAAAATGATGAAAGAAATTTTTCAATAGATGATGTTTTACATATATCTTCAATTATCAACATTCCTGTAGTGTTTGATAATCTTCATAATGAATGTCATATAAACAAAAATTATAATATAAAAAAAATTTTTTCCCAAGTGAAAAAGACTTGGAAAAAAGAAGATGGAATTATGAAAATACATTATAGTCAACAAAATCCTATAAAAAAAATAGGTTCTCATTCTATAACTATAAATATAAATAAATTCTTAAATTACTTAAAAGAAATACAAAATTTTAATGTTGATATAATGTTAGAAGTTAAAGATAAGGAAGTATCCTCTATAAAGTGTATAAACACTATAAAAGAAAAAATATATAAAATTGAAAAAAACAATATTCTAAAAGAAGAATTTGATAAATATAAGCTATTAATAACAGAGCATGATTATAATTTTTTCTTTAAAAATTCATCTGAATTTTTGTCAATTATAGATTTATATAACTTTATAGATTCTTTTGAAAATAAATTAATATCTCTAGAAAATTATTTATTTGCTTTAAATAAAGCTTATAAAACTATATACCCTAATATGAGTAAAAGAGAAATTTTACATTTTAAAAAATTACTTAATACTGAAGACTTTTCACACTTTAATAAAGCAAAAATATATTTAAAAAAATTATCTGTAAAATATAATTTAATAGAATTAATATCTTCTTATTATTTTTCACAAATGTAAATTCAATACGAAAAATCTCCTCTTCAATTTGTAACATTTTCACGTATTTTGAAATATATTGACATTAGCATAAATTTAAGGAGGATGAAAAAATGAATATATTTTCTATTTTTTTATTCGTTTTTTCAGCAAGTATAGATATATTTATAGTAGCACTTGCATATGGAGTTAAAAATATAAAAATAAATTTTTCAAGTAATTTAGTAATAGCTACAATCTCTGCACTTGGAACTTTTATATCTATGAAAATAGGCTTACTTTTAATATCTTTTATTTCAATTAAATATGCTAATTTTTTAGGTTCTTTAATTTTATTTTTGATAGGAATATATTTTTTAATAGATTATTTTAAAGAAAAACATATTAATTTACCACAAAACTGTTCTAATACATCTCCAATATGTATATTAGAAAAACCTGAAATAGCCGATATAGATAAATCTGGAAATATCGAATTGAAAGAATCTTTTTTACTTTCAATTGCCTTATCTTTAAATAATTTTGGTCTTGGAATTGGTGCTAGCATTGTTGGATTAGACATATTATTCACCACATTAATAACATTCTTTTTTTCTATAATAATTTTACCTATTGGATTTTATTTTTCTAAAAAACTATCTTCAAAATTAATTGGTAATAAAGGTTCTTTAATCTCTGCTTTAATTATAATTTTTCTTGCTCTAATAAGTGTTTTTTAAATATTATTTTTAAAAAAGCTATGAACTTAAATTCATAGCTTTTTTAGCATTTAATTATACTATTCTTGGATTAATATCTTTATTATAATCAACTTCATCTACGCCAAATCCAAATAGTTTAAAGAATTCTTCTCTTATAAGATTAATATAGGATAAATCATTTATATTATCTGTATTTATTTTTTCCCAAATATGAACTATTTCATTTTGCAGTTCTTCATCCATTTCATAATCATCTAATTTTAATCTCTCTTCACTATCTTTAACTAAATTTTTATTACCATAAACTCCATTAAACAATCTATATATCTGTTCAATACAGCCTTCATGAGTTCCTCTTTCTATCATAAGCTTATAAAGAATAGCAACATATAATGGTACTATTGGAATAGCTGAACTAGCTTGAGTTACTAATGCTTTATTTACAGATATTATTCCCTGTCCTTTTATATTTTTTAAATACTCTGTTATTTCTTTTGCTGTCTTTTCTAAATGCTCTTTAGCTTTACCTATGGTTCCCTCTCTATAAATGGGATAAGTAACTTCTGGTCCAATATAAGAATATGCAATAGTTTTGACTCCTTCTGATAACACTTTTGCTTCTTTTAATGCTTTTATCCAAAGCATCCAATCTTCTCCCCCCATAACTCCTACAGTTCCTTTGATTTCTTCTTCAGTTGCCGCTGGTATAGTTATGTTGCTTATCTCTCCAGTATGAAAATTAACAGTTTTATTACTAAAAGGTTCGCCTATAGTTTTTAAACAAGAACTTAAAGTTTCTTTCGTTAATGGATTTGTTCTTTTTGGTGCTGCCAAAGAATATATAACTAAATCAACTTTTCCCATATATTCTTTAATTTTTTCAATTGCTTCTTCTTTTATTTCTAATGAAAATGCATCACCATTAATTGAAAGCACCTGTGATTTTTTTTCTGCTAATAAACTTTTCAAAGCTTCTATATTATACCATCCTGATGAAGCAGTTCTTTTTTCTGTTCCCTCTCTTTCAAAGCTAACTGCTAAAACATTAGCGTCACATGCTACAGCTGAAACTATAGATGAAGCTAATCCATACCCAGTAGATGCTCCTAAAACTAACACATTTTTTATTCCTTTTATTTTTTCATTACTTTCAACATAATTTATTTGATTTTCAACATTTTTTTTACAACCTTCTGGATGTGATGTTGTACATATAAATCCTCTAAATTTAGGCTTTATTATCATAATATTCTCTCCTTTATTTCCATTCAAAAGAATTTATTTTGATAATCAAATTATCCTTTTTAAAATATAACATATTATATTTTATTTGTCATTAGTTTTAGATTGCTTATATTAAATCTTTGCTTAATCATTATGAGAGTTAGATACCATTCTAACTACATCCACAATGGTTATAGGTAAATCTATTTTTTTAGGATAAGCTAAATATCTACTACTCCAATTTGGTGAAAACTTTTCTTTATATTTTCTAAGACCACTAAATTTATAGAATCTTCCACCATATTTATAAATATTTTTAGCTATTTTTTCAGAGGTTCTAGAAAATTCATTTACTCCCACATTAGAAAGTGGAGCTACTCCTAAACTAAATTTTTTATAACCATTTTCCTTTGCCCATGTTATTATTCCTAAAAATAATCCATCCATAGCTCCATTAGGAGGTTTAGGAATTATTCTCATTAAATCTATAGTTAGTCCTTCATTATCATACATAGGAGCTAAAGTAGCAAATCCTACAATTTCTTCTTCTTTTTTTATAATTGCTATAGGTGCTCTATTTAAATATTGTTTATCAAACCATCCAATAGAAAATCCTTTTTCCTTCCTATCTCCAAGCCATTGTTTTGATATTTCTTCAAGTCTATTTAATAAATCATCATGAAAAGGTGGATTTAAAATTTCAAAATTTAATGCACCTTTTTTCATCTTATTATTTATAGTTCTTAAATCTTGCTTTGCTTTTCCATTAAGATTAAAAGTTTCCAAATTTATAACTGCTTCTTCACCTAATTTTAAAAATGTATATCCATTTTCATGATAAAGAGGTAAAAATTCCTCTTCTACTTCATAGAAAATAGGAATCATATTGTATTTATCTAAATATTTTCTAAAATCACTTATTGCTTTTCCTATTAATTTTTCATTCCCTATAGGATCTCCTAAAATTATAGCCTTATCTCTAGCTACTTTAAATGGAATTAAAACTTCATCATTTTGGCTATAAAATAAAATTTTATCTTTTAAAAATAACAAATGTGATTTACTATTGCCATCATATTTTATTAAAAAATTCTCTAACTTAGATATATCATCTTCCGTTGGACTTTTAAAAATAGGTCTCTTAACAATTAACATTCTTAAAATTAAACCACTTAAACTCATTATTATCAAAAAATAAAACACACTTTTAGGAGTATACATTATTGAATGTAATTGTTTTATATGTGTTCTTAAAAAATAATTATTTATTAAACTGTTATAAATTATGCCATATATAAACGTTGTACTTATTATTGCTATTATTAACACAAAAATATTTTTTATTTTTAAAGGTGAACTTTCTCTATAAAATCTATCTTTAGATAAGTAAAGCAATATAGCCACTATAATTAACCATAATGCTGATTGAATATTTACACCTTTTATTAAGCTTAATAAAGCACCTAAAATAAGAAATACTAAAGTTATATAATATGATAACTTTATTTTTTTTAAAATACCTCTTGAAAGCATAATTAAAATTACACCAATACCCATAATGGATAATTGAGAAAATTGTAGCATAGGCATATGTAAAAAATCACTTAAAATTTTATGCTTATAAACTATAACAGGCAGACAAGCTGATAATATTAATAAAATACCACTTAAAAGCACAACAGCAGCTAAAGCTTTTACTCCTAAATCATTTGTTAAAGTTAATTGCTCTACATTTAATTTACTTTTAAATTTTTTACTTATAAACTCTTCAATTAATATAAATAAAGATAATACACAAGGCACTACAAAATAAAAAATTCTATATATCAAAATTGCTAATAATACCATAGTAATATCCCCAGTTATTAAATTAAATGCATATAAACATACTAATTCAAATACACCTAATCCTCCTGGAATAAAAGAACAAGTTCCTATGGCTGTAGCCAATGTAAATATAGCTAAACATTGACTAATACTTACACCTTCTACAAAATACATAACAAGCATTGCAAAAAATATACCTGCAATCAACCAATCTACCATTGCTACTAAAATCATATGTATTTTTATTCTTATAGGTAATTTTAAAGCTAAATTATCCATTAATTTATTTCCTAAAAAAGGTATTTTATTTATGAATTTGTTAGAAAACAAATAAATTGGAATATATAAAGCTAATAAAATTGAAAAAATTAAACAAAAAGTATTAGATATTGAAAGTAAAAATTTAATATTTAACCACACTAATGCTGATAATCCTGATAATGCAGACATCCAAATTATTATACTCATACTAACAGCCTTTTCTAATTTTACTCCATTACTTTTATAAAAAGCTGTTCTTAATGCACTTCCAGAAACTCCACCAAATCCAATAAAATTATTTATTGTATTTGCAATCCATGATATTTTAAAAATTTGACTTTTACCTATTCCTGTAATATTTAAATCTTTACAAAGAGTAAAATCATAAAGAGTAGTAATTGATACAGCAAAAAGACCAGCTATGGACATTATTAATATAACAGAATTTGACTCTTCTCTAAATACTCTCATTAATTCAAGTATATTTATATTATCTATTTGCTCTTCTAATATATATATCATTAATAAAAATAACATTAATGTACCAATAGTTCTTAGTACTCCATTTTTTTCAGCATTAAAAAATTTATTCTCCTTTTTCAAACATTTCTCCCTCCAAAGTTAAAT
>NZ_WHJC01000003.1 GCF_009295725.1 Clostridium tarantellae | reverse complement strand
AATTATTATTTATATCTAAAGAATTTATTTTATCTTCATTTAAATCAACTAAATTAGCTTCTTTTAATTCTTTATTAAACTTAATAGATATATTTTCTTTTTTATTAGCTATATTAAATACTCTAATAATTATACTATCTCTATCTTCTGCTTTCTTTATAGCAGATAATATTACATTATCTCCTTCTATGGATAATAAAGACTTATCTTCTTTTTTATCCCCTTGGAAAGCTACCATAGGAATGTTAAAATTATACGCTTCCTTATATGCACTCTCTCCAGTATAATCCCCATTGTGAGGTATTATTGAATACTCAGCTATATTTTCTCCTAAGCATTGAGCTTCTGGTGTTGGGAAAACTCCCCAATCTCCTAATTCTCCTACTGCTCTTAATATGGTAATAGCTATAGTATTATTTCCATCTCTTAAAACTTCATATTCTGGAAGTCCTTTATTAGCAATCATTAATCCTATATTATTATTTGTTACATCCACAAAGTTAGTTTGCTTTTGAGCATTAGATGGATTTTGCCATCCCTCCCAAGGAGTTGTATCTCTTTCTATAACATCAAAGTGTCCCTCTGCAAAATGAGTTTTTGCTTCAATATTTGTTGGGAATAATGCTGTTATTTTATGATCCCTTGCAACGTTATTTATATTAACTTTTACATCCACCCTTGGTGATGTATAAGAAACTTTAACTTCTGATACTAGTTCTATATCAGTTAACTGTTCTACTCTTTTACTTTCTTTTTTAATAGTATGAGTTGGTACAGTTAATTTATTTACAACTTTAAATACTTTTTCTAGTTTATTATCTTTTATTACAGTTATTTCTGCTTTGTTTGATAATGTATTTATAACTATATCCTTCTTTGGTGCTCTAAAAATATATTCATCTCCTATATCTCCACAATCCTCAAAGCTATTTAAAGATTTATATTCCTTACCTGAATCCTTATGAATTAAATCAAATGTTCCATTATCATTAAAGCTTAATTTTATAAATTTATTTTCAAAAGTTAAATCTTTACTGTTAGTTTCATCTACATTAAATTCACATGGAATTATTTCATAAGATTTCATTCCTAATGATTTAATATTTTCTGCTAAAAATTTAACCTTAAATCTATTTACATACTCAGGTTGTCTAAATCTATTGTTAGGTAAAGTGTACTTGAATGTTTCTCCTATAACTTCAACAGATACAGGTACTTCTACCCCACTCATATCTAAAACTTTAAAGCTTTCAATATGCTCATCCTTTGGCATATCAATTTCTACCTCAACTACTTCACTTCTATCCCATCCTAAAGTATTAAATACAACTATGTTTTTTCTGCCTGTAGTTGTTGAATTAATTAAATTTAGCATATAATCTTTATTTCTATCTATCATCTCTTCAGATATTTGAGCACTAGCTTTAAATCTAGTTATCATTTCTTCATGAACTTCATCTATACTACATCCACAAATTGAATCATGAGGGTGATTTTGAAGTAAATATTTCCATGATTGATTTATAAATTCTCTTTCATATTTTCCGCCTTCTAAACTAGCTAATACGCTTAATGGCTCTACATATCTTTCTAAAAGATTTTGACATTTATTGTTCATTTGCTTTAAATATAACCTTGCTGAAGCTGTGTTTGCTAATGTCCACCAACCGTCAGTAAATTGACCATTTAACTCTCCAGTTACTTTTTTAAGATCCTTAACTTCTTCCTTAACTTCATCTATATATTGAACTAAATTACTATGAACTACTTCATAATCAGTTTTTCCTTCAATATTTTGGATTATATCACCCACATTAGTTTGTACTGGCTGATGATCACATCCATTCATTAAAAGTATTTTTGAAGTAGTAGCATATTTATCTGCCTTTTCTACTCGATCTTTAATAAACTCTATTGCTTCCTCATTATTTTCTGGTATTTCATTTCCGTTACTATACCAGTTTGCCATTAATATACCTAAAACCTTTGAACCATCTGGTGATTCCCAAATAACCTCTGAATAATACTCATGTTCTCCAGCTTCCTCTACCTTTTGATTGTCAAAAGCTATAGGAGTAATTCCTCTTCCAAACACTGCATTATCAATTCCAAAACCTCTTAATATTTGAGGTGCTTGTGATATATTACCAAAGGAATCTGGAAAATATCCTATTTTAACTGGATTTCCAAATCTTCTTGCAAATCTAATTCCTAAAAGCATGTTTCTTACATTTGCTTCTGCACTTATTAAATACTCATCCTGTAATACATACCAAGGGCCAATATGTAATCTATCTTCTTTAACTAATTTTTCTATTCTATTAAACATATATGGTTTTATTTCTAAATAATCATCTAAAGCAATTGTTTGTCCGTCTAAATGAAAATATTTAAAATTAACATTGCTTTCTAATGTATCTATTAATGAATCCATAAAATCTACTAATTTAACTCTATGTTTTTGAAAGGGCATATACCATTCTCTATCCCAGTGACTATGTGATATTACGTGTACTTTCTTCATGGAAATCTCTCCTCCATCTACCTTATAATTTTAATTTATGAATTAATTATATACGTTTACAAAACCCCTTACAATTTACATAGTTATATGTTTAATGGATTTTTTATAGGTAAAAATTTTAATTATCAAAAATATATTAGACTTAAAACCCTATTTATAATATAAACTAATTTAACTATATATTTTGCTTTAATTCTTTTATAAAATTTTCATTAGTTCCACAACAACCACCTATTATTTTTACTCCATCTTTTATAAATTCTTTCATATAATTCACATACTCTTCAATAGAACAATCATACTCATAATTTCCATTCATATTTTTAGGTATTCCTGCATTAGGTCTAACTATTACAGGAACTTTTGCAAATTTTAAAAATTCTTTTACTATATCCTTAATTTCTTTAGGTGAATTAGAACAATTTATTCCCACTGCATTAGCCCCTAATGTTTCATAAACCTTACATATTTCTTTAACTGAAGCATCTAAAAACTCCTTATTACCTCCACATAAACTCATGGTAATAAATATAGGTACTTTAGTAGTTTCCTTTAAAGCCTTTAATGCTAATTTTCCTTCCTCTATATTAAGTATAGTTTCTACTGCAATAACATCTATATCACATTTATTAGCTATTTTTCCAATGGTTTTATAGTTTTCATATACTTTATTTAAATCAACTTCCCCTTTTTTAAAAAATTCACAGGAAGGTCCTACACTTAAAGATAAATAAATACCTCTATTGTTAATTACTTCTCTAGCAATATCTACAGCATTTTTAATAACTTCTTCTAATTTATAACCATATTTCTCACTATTTTCTAAACTACACATAAAAGTATTAGTGGTTATAGCTTTAGCACCAGCATCTATGTATTTTTCATAAACTTCTTTAACCCAATATTGACGACTTAAATTTAGTAATTCAGAACTACAACTCATATCCCATCCTACTTCCTTCAGTTTGGTCCCCATAGCCCCATCAAATAATAAAATATTATCTTCTATATACTCTAAAATATTCATACTTCAAAAATTCTCCTTTAACTTTTTTTAAATGTAGTAAAGTTTTTAATTTATAGAATTAACTCTTCCACGCTTAATTGTATTTTATTTTTTATATATTTAAATTCTTCTGTTTTGAAAAATATTAATAAATATACGATATTAGGAATAGCAATACATATAATTCCTCTGAAAACTAATGATAAAAATGTATATCCTTCAAAAAAACTATTGCATAAAATCGTTGTAATTATTCCAGTACATATTGTCAAAATTAAATAAAATAAATATTTATAAAAATATTTTCTAACCGGAATTTTAAATACATTTTTATAGACTAGTCTTGGAACATTCCAAAATACTATACTTAATGTACTTATTGTAGTACCTAAAAATATTCCACCTAATCCTAAATATTTAACTAAAATTATAGATGATACTAAATTAATAACTGCTTCTATTAATGGAAAAAATCTATCTTCAACAAAAATTCCTGCTTTAGTTTTAAAAGTTCCTATAGCACCTCTCAAACCTAAAATATAATAATTTACCAAAATAATAATAAACGTTAGATTATCTAAAAGATAACCTTCTCCTAACCACCAATTAATAAATGGTTGCAATAAATTATATAAAAATATAACTGCACATGAATATATCCAAAAATTAATTAAATACATAACTTTGAAAACAGAATAATTTTTTTCTTCATTTTCTATAGCAATTAAATTCCCAACACTATGTGATATTCCTCCAATTATAGGATATATTAATCCTGAAACTTGCCCAATTATCATAGTATAATTAGAGTATTTACCTACTGCAGATATATTAACAAAAGCTGATATAAGCAAATTATCCGTACTAAATACACAGTAAGTTCCTATATTATGTAAAAATAAAGCTTTAGTATTTGTTATTATATTATTTTGCAATGTTTTATCTACAGCATATTTTGTTTTAGTTTTAATATATGGATATCTCTTATTAACAATACTTCCATTAACAATATTTTGAATACAGAAAATAATTAATTCGCTTAGTAAGTATAAAATGTAACTATTAGTCTTGACTAAAATTATTATCTTCATTAAAGTAGTTACTATTTGAAATATAAGATTATTTTTTGCTAATACATAAGCTTTTTGATCTGCATTTATTAAAGACCACTTATGAGCATTTAAATATGAAATCATATTTTTAATAACAAATAAAAAATAAACTAAACCTATAAATGGTATATCTTTATCTCCTATTATTACTTTTAAAAAAGGAAAAATAATAAAACTTAACAAAAATATAATTATAGCTAATACACCATATACTTTTTTATATAGCTGTACTAATGCAATTATTTTTTCTTTATCATTTGCGGCCAAAGGTTTATATAGATTATATACTATACTAATTCCTATACCACTTTCAGCTAATCCTAGCATAGAGATTACATTAGTTAATACTCCATTTATACCTAAATATTCTGTTCCTAAACTATCAAGAAATATTTTTCTAGTTGCAAACCCCAAAAACACCATAACAACTTGTGAAAAAATACTTATAGATATGTTTTTTATAGAATTTTTAACCCTCATAATTTTCCCCTTTTATTTTTCTTTTTAAACGCCATAATTCTATAATTACTATTAAAAAAAATTTATTTATCTCTAAATTTATTGCCATTTTTTCTAAAGATATTTTATTTTCCATTTGTAAAAAATAATTTAAATAGGCATATACTCTGAATTGAAATCTCTTTTTATTATGTTTTATATTTTGTTTAATCATATATGCATAGCCTTTAGGATTATTTATAAATAAATTTTTAACATTACTTGTTAATCCATCCTCTAAATAATTGCATATATAAATTATTTCATTAAACCATCTAAGTTTATATCCATCAAATGCTATTTCATTCCAAACTACATTTTCAGTTAAAAATTTTTCTCCATTAAATTCTGGAAATTTATATTTTTTAAGTATATGTGTATAAAAAGCTTCTGCTTTATCTCCATTTATATTATATTTTTCTCTTTCTAAAGAAGTTGCATCTATTGTATAACCCTTAAATGTTGTACCAATAATTTTTTTTTCATTAAATCCCCTTAACGCTGCTATACCTGCAAATTTTTCATTTGTACCATTTAAAGTTTTTTCAACCTTAATAAGATTTGAAATTGCATCATTAGTTAAATAATCATCTGAATCCACAATAAAAAATAATTTTCCTTTTGCTAGTTCTACTCCTTTATTTATAGCTCTATGCTTTCCACCATTAATTATATTTTGATAATTAATAGTAAATTCATTTTTTTCTTTTATCCATTTTTCAAATAAATCTTTAGTACAATCCTCAGAACCATCATCTATAACAATCCATTCAAATCTTTTATCACTTTGATTTTTTAAAGATTTGTATAATTTTTCTATTATATATCCTCTATTATAAGTAGGGGTAAAAACTGTAACCTCATATTCATACATAATTTTTTCTACTCCTTATCCAATAATAACTCTATATCTTTTATTACATTGTTTAAATTAAAATAATTGCTTCGCTCTTTTACTTTTTCCTTATAATAATTATATTTCTCTCTTTTTGTTAAAATTTCTTTAAGACCACTATATAATGATTCTGTATCATTATCCACTAACATTCCAAATTCTCCATTATTAAGTAATTCATTTATTCCCGAACATTTAGTACTTATTATAGGCACTTCTAATATAATAGATTCAGCCACTACTAAACTGTATCCTTCTGCTCTAGATGAACATACAAATAAATCACAATTTCTAATATATTTATATGGATTTCTTTCAAATCCTAATAATTTAACTGTATCTAATAATTTATGTTTTTTAATGAAAGATTTTAATTTTTCTTTTTCTTTGCCATCTCCTAAAATATATAATTTATGTTTTAAACCTTCTTCAATTAATTTTTTATGAACTTCTAATAATCTATCATATCCCTTTTGTTCTACTAATCTTCCAATAGATATAACTTTAAAATCATCATTGTCAAAATATTTTAAATTTTCTTTAGATTTCGATATTATATCTTTGTTATCTACTGGATTATATTGCACAATAACATTTTTACTTATATTAAACTCTTTTATAAATCCTTCTTTAGTTTCCTTAGATACACATACTATTTTATTAAAGTTACTATAACATCTCTTTTGGTCATCTAAATTTTTATAAAATCTACAAGCCCAATTTTGCTTACTCATATCTATGTGAACCCATGCATATTTTTTACTCAGTTTATTTGTTGAACCTGAAATTATTTTTGTAGATAATACTTCTAAAAAAGCAATTTCTATATCATACTTATCTTTAATTAAAAATTTATACAACCACTTTTCATTAGCTTTATTTAAAAATATCATTCTAAGATTTTTTTTAATTTTATTTATAAAATTTTTTAAAAACCCTTGTCCAAATTCTAAAGTTTCTAATAAAGGTTTATATTTAGCATATTTTTTTATTTCATTTATATAAACTCCTCTATCATAAATAGTGCTTACTGTTATATCATATTTCTTAGAATTTAAATTTTTTACTATGTCAACCAATACTTTTTCTGCTCCTCCACCATCTAATGAATCTATTAAAAACAAAACTTTTTTCATATGAATACTCCTATTGAAAATTATTTATTAATTTATTAATATCAGTAATACTTTTATCTAAATTAAAATTACTACTTCTTGCTACTGCTTTTTCTTTATAATAATTAAATTTTTTTTTATTTATAAGTATATTTTTCAATTCATTATATAAATCATCACTATTATTTTGAGTAATTATTCCATATTTTGAATCACCTAGTAAGTCTTTCATTCCTGGACAACTAGTTGTAACTATAGGTTTTTTTAAAATAAGGAATTCTTGTATAGTAGTACTTAATGCTTCAGTATATGATGGACAAACATATAAATCACTTAAAACCATAAATTTATAAGGATTACTTTGATATCCTAATAATAAAGTATGCTTATTTAAATTATTTTTATTAATATAATTAATTAAATTATTTTTTTCAGGTCCATCTCCTATTATCCATAATTTATATTTAAAGCCCTCTTCAATTAATTTTTTATGTATTTTTAGCAAACGCATAAAACCTTTTTCTTCTGAAAGCCTGCCTACAGAACAAATTGTAAATATATCTTTTTCTATGCTTACTTTTTCTTTTGATAGTTCTTTTATCTCTATAGAATCTATCGGATTAACCATAGTAATTAAATCTTTATCTGTAACTATATTAGAAAAAGCATCTTTACATTCACTCGAAACACATACTATATGATTAAATTTATTATAAGTTTTTTTTTGTTCTTCTAAATTTTTATATATCTCTAAATCATAATTTTTATAATTATAATTTCCATGTATCCATCCTATTTTTATAGAATCCTTATTGGAAGAATTAGCTATTATTTTATTAGGGTAATTAGTCATAAAACTTATTTCTATATCATATTTTTCTTTTATAAAAAAGTCATATACTAATGAATTGTTAAAATGTCTTAATATTCTTCCTTTTATTTTATTTGTAAATTTGTCTAAATAATTATTATTTTCAAAAAGTATTAAATGTTTTATTTTTGAATCTAATTTATTTTTATAATCATTATCAGCAAATAATGTAACTAGTGTTATATTAAATTTATTCAAATCAATACATTTCAAAAGATTTATTAGAGCTTTAGATACTCCTCCTAACTTTAAATCTTTTGCTATAAACAAAATTTTCTTCATGTCAACTCCTAATATACTTGTTGAATTAACAAGTATTTTCTAACATACTATAAATCTTAAAAATTTCATCTTCTGTACTAATTTTTTCTTTATCCAAATTCTTTATTAAATTATATTTTAATTTATTATTGCTAATTATTTTTTTTATTCCCTTATATAAAGCCTCATCATTAATATCAACGATTATTCCATTTTCATTATTTTTAATTTGATTATGAACAATAGTAAAATTTGTTGTTACTATTGGCTTTTTTAATATTTTAGCTTCAGCTATAGCCATTCCAAACCCTTCGAATCTTGATGGTTGACAATAAATATCACACTCTTTTATAAAGGGATACGGATTAGTAAATGTACCTAGAAAATAAAAATTATCTTCTAAATTATTTTCTTTAACTAAATTTAAAAGTTCTTTTTTAAAAATTCCTTCTCCAATTGAATACCATCTAAAATTTATTCCATCATCTTTTAATTTTTTAGCTACTTTTATTGCAATATCATAACCTTTTAATTTTACTAATCTACCTATAGTCAAAATTCTTAATCCATCAAAATTATCTTTAAAGCCAATTTCTTTATCAGCCATTTTACAAATTAAATTCTTAGAAATTATGTCATAAATTACTGTAATTTTATTTTTAAATTCAGGATAAACTTCAACTAATACATCTCTTGCCACATCAGAAACAGCTATCAACTTATCAAAAACCTCATAATATTTATAATCAAACTCTTTATTATATCCTGCTTTTTTATAATCTGTATTTATCCAACAATATTTTTTATTTGCACTTACTTTACTTGCAACAAAATATGTAGGAAATCCTTGACTATATGCTATTGCAACATCATATTTACTTTCTAATTTATCTATAGCTTTTTCTGTAAAATTCCAACTTAATTGAGCAACATGAGAAAAATTTCTTTTAATTGGAAGTCTAAGGCATAAAGATTGCTTTATTCTTGCTATGTTATATTTAAATTCATTAATGGTTATAAAACTTTTTAAAGAAGGTTTAAATGTAAAAAAGTTAGGTGGATCTATTATAGTAACTTCTTTAGGAACTAATGGTAGATATAACCCTGACTTATTTATTAACATTAAATGAACATCATATTTTTTATAATTAAATAAATTTAATAATGATACTAAACTTTTTTCAGCTCCACCACTATTTAAAGAATCAATAACAAATACTATCTTCTTTTTCACAATATCCTCCATTACTTTTTAATAGCTAATACTTTTTCTAAATAATTTTTAGAAAACTTAATATTTTTATTTAAAATTTTTTTTACTTCTACATAATTTATAGGATTTAATAACTTATCTAAATTATAAGTTTTTTCAGTAACTAATCTTTCTTTTAAATTTACTAAACATAGCAAATCTCTCATTCTTGTATTAATATTTTCTGTCCTATTAACAATAACCACTTCTTTTTCATAAATTAAAGAAAAAACAACTGCATGAAATGAATTAGATATAACAAATTCAGCATTTCTTACTAAAGATACAAATGTTTCTGGTCCACTATATCTAAAGCTTCTATCTTCATAACCTGCTTTATAATGGCTTATTGTATATATTTTATATCCTTTTTCTTTAGCAATATCTTTTGCTAATTTTTCAATAAAAGAATTTTTATCAAAGTCATAAACTAATAAATATTTTTCATCAAAAACCTCTTCACCTATATTGCTCCATTCTTCTTTTCCTAACAAAAAAACAGGATCTAACACATTAACAGCTTTCTTGATACCTAAATTATTTAATATATTTACACCACTTACTTCTCTTACTCCTACCCCATCTAATTTATTTACATTTTCTTTTACTAAATTTTCATATTCTTTAGATACAAAATCAGTTGCAAAACTTGCTGCATAAGATGCTTTAATTTTATTGTCAGGAGCAAAATTAAGATAAAATGCTCTATCTCGTCCGTTTCTATGTAAGCTATTCCAAATTTGATCACTTCCACATATATATGCATCTCCTAATGGCATATTATTTAATAAATCTTCATTAGACTTATATCTCTTATTAGTTATTTTTAAGTTTTTCCTTGTAAATTTATCAAAGGCATTTTTTCTTTTTCTACCAATTATTCGTGATGGAATTTTCAAAGTTAAATAAATAGATTTACTTATAAAATTCTTATCCCATTTTGGATTATCAATACTAAACATATTATAATGATTACTTAAATAATCTGGCTTGTAGTCTATAATCTCTACATTGTGTCCTTGATTCTCAAGATATTTCATTAATGCATATGCCTGTAATGATGCTCCATGATTATATACATCATGGCATGTTATTGTGTATATTTTCATAAATTCTCTCCTTAGTTAATTTTTAAAATAATTCATATAATTTATCTAACTCTTCTTTATTTCCATAATCAGTATTAACACATTTATTCGCAATTAACTCTTTTAACTCTGGATACTTGTACATTGTTTTTATTCCTTTAGCTATTCCTTCAACAGATAAATCACATATATACCCATCTTCTCCTGATTTAACTTGACTTTTTGCAGTTGTATAATTAGTTATAACTACTGGCTTTCCTAAAATCTTTGCTTCTGTTACTGTAACAGCTTTTCCCTCATATCTTGATGGTTGTACATATAAATCACAATCTTTCATATATGGATATGGATTTATTTTTTTTCCTAATAATATAAATCTATCTTCTAGATTATTTTCTTTTATTAAATCCTTTATCATAGCTTCATCTCCGCCATATCCAACAACATACCATTTAATATTTTTAAAGTTTTTATCATGTAAAATCTTTAAAGCTTTTACTGCATTATCTATTCCTTTTGCATGAGATAATCTAGCTACTGAAACTATTTTAAAAGAATTATCCTTACTAAGATTATCTTCTACTTTTTCATTAGACATTTTCTTTATAAACTCTGGGGAAGTTATATTTTCCATTACCTTTACTTTATTATGTAAAGTAGGAT
The DNA here is from genome assembly GCF_009295725.1 of Clostridium tarantellae. GTDB lineage: Bacteria > Bacillota > Clostridia > Clostridiales > Clostridiaceae > Sarcina > Sarcina tarantellae. The sequence goes on along the minus strand of NZ_WHJC01000003.1, from coordinate 36,311 downwards.
ACTTTATTAAAAAAGATTTCTTACACTCTTCTGATACTGCTATAATATGATTAAAATTATTCCACATTTCTAAATCTAACTTTATATCAGTTTCTATTTTTGAAAAATCAGTATGTATCCATGCTATCTTCTTTTTAGCCTTTACTTTTTCTGCTATAAAGTAATGAGGCCAAAGATAACTTATAGCTACATCATATTCTTTTTCTAACTTAGGTAAAAAAGACATTGAATACTTCCACATATATTGCATTTGAACATGTCCTTCTTCACTAAAATTATTTTTTTTCATTATATTTTTAGCATTAAACTTAGCTAATGTTCTTGCTATACCTAATAAAACTTTTCCTTCTTTAAAAACTTCTGATATAGATTTTCTAAATGTAGAATACTCTTTAACTTCATTTAACAAATTGGGTTTATTAGGTAATAATTTAAAGAAATCACCTGTATGTCTATATAACATTAAATCTACATCATAATTACTATAATCAAAATTTTCTAGCATACTTATTAAACTTCTTTCTACCCCTCCAACTTCCATATCAAAAGATGATATCAATACCTTCTTCATTCTTATCCCCCTATTTTACTTAGCCTACTTTGTAAATGTCTTTTAAATTATTAGTTATATCATTTATGTTATATCCCTTATTTTCAAAACTATTTTTTAAAATTTCCTTATCTACAATAGTTTTATTATTAATAATATTTAATATCTCACTACTCCACTTTTCTGAACCTTCATTTAGATATAACTTATTAAACAATCCAACTCCTAAATCTGCTTCAGGCTGTATTGCTTCCGAAACTAAACAAGATATTCCTGATGCTTGAGCTTCTAATAATACCAATCCTAATCCTTCATAGGTTGAAGGAAATAAAAATACATCTAAGATTTTTAGAATTTTTGGTATGTCTTTTCTTATACCAAGAAAATAAACATTATTTTGTAATCCTAGTCTTTTTACTTGATCATTTATATCTTTTTTTAAATGTCCTTCACCCACGAGCAAACATTTAATTTTATTATTCTTTTTTGCTAAATCAGATATTATTTGAACTATAAATCTATGATTTTTAGCATCCATAAATCTTCCTACATGACCAATAACTATATCATCTTTACCTATATTAAATTCTTTTCTTATACTTTCTTTATCATTACAATTTATAAACTTCATATAATCTATATAATTAGGAAGCTTTTTATATCTATCATTTGTAGTTATAGTTTCTCCAAATAAATATTTACCTGCATTATCACTACAAGCTAAAAAATCAGTAGAGCAACTTTTTATTAAAGTTCTCATTGTATTCATATATATTTTCTTAACTAAACTATTATTATTATCAAAAGTAGTGTGTGCATGGGATACTCTTACTTTAACTCCTGCTAATTTACCTGCTAAAACCGATATACCACAATTAAATAAAGTATGAGTATGAATAGCTTCATAAGGTCCATTTTCTTTTATAGCTTCCATCAAATCTTTTATAGCTTTTATCATCCCTACTTTATTAGGTGCTTTTAATCTTATAACTTTTCCTCCAAGTGACCTTATTTCATTATCATAATATGCTTCTTCATCATAATAAGAAATAAAATCAAACTGTATTCCATTATTAAATTGTCTGTATAAATTCATAAGCATAGTTTCTGTTCCACCTATATTCATACCACCTACTACTTGGAGTATTTTTATCATACTGGTATCACTCCTTTTTAAATAAACTTTATGGAATAACTTCATAAAACAAATTTTCTATTGTTAAATATTGGCTTGGATAACTCATATTTAATCCAATAACTTGTTCTCTATAAAAAAATATAAAATAACAAAATACAAATCCAAAATAAACTAAAATTTTTTCCCTTCCTTTAAAGCATTTCTTTATAATAAATGGTAATAAAATAAAATTATATAGCTGAAAATATATAGTAAATCTATTAAATATCCAATTAAACATTCCAAATCCAACAAATATAAGATTTATCAAAGCAAAATTCACAAAAATATTACTTTCCGGCCAAATTTTTCTTAATTCATTTCTTTTAATATAAGCTAATATTACCGGAACGGAATTCACAATTGTTCTCATCACACTTGATCCACCTTCATTAACCTGTGAATATGCTGCATACTTAGTATTCTCTAATAACTTAAATAAAATTTCACTAAATAAATCATAAAAAAACACACCAATACATGCTAATAGCATCATTTTCATAACTTTTTTTGACCAAGCTTCTTCTCTAACAATAAAATATAAAGGTATCATTATTAATGCTGAAGCATGAAATGTAGATATAATTAATACTATAATTGCATACATCTTGAAGTTACCTTTTATAATTAAATTTATAGATAAGAATAAAAATGCTGCTGCTAAACTTTGTCTTATTCCATTCATTGTTACAGTATAATAACCTGAAGTAATATACATATATACTTGCAATTCTAAACAAGTTCCAAATTTATAAAAAATAATCATATTAAATAAATTTGTTAAAAATGCTGTGGTAAAAATTAATATTTGTGGATTAGTTGATATTTGCATTAAAAAAATACTTATTAAATTTAATGCAAAATCTCCATTTAATTCAAAGCTACTAGGATTTTGTACTAATAAATCATAAGAATGCATATATGCATTTGTATCCCCTATTCCACTTCTTAATCCTGACACTATAATTAAAATTAAAGTAGCTAAAAATAACCAAAAAATCGAAAATATTATTCTCTTTTTTTCTTTACCTATTCTAGAAAGCCAAGAAAGAATATATGTAGAAATTAATGTAGCATAAAATACACTCAATATTAATCTCCTTCCTTGCCCTAATTTTTACATAAATCTGATGTATTCTTCATTATGTATAGGTATAATAAAATCCCCATTGGCATTGCTAATACCGTTAGTAATTTACAAGGAGTTTCACTTAAAAAATTCTTATTTTTTGCTATTAAGCTACTTGAAACATAATGGATACATTCTTTAAACTTAAATTTAAAACTAGCTTTTGGATTTTTCAAATTATCTACTCTTATAAATGCAAATCCTTTAGGGTTTTTTCTATATTGCTTAAGCATATTTTTTGACGATCCATCTTCCATATACTCCACAATACAAACTACTTCATTCATAGTTGCTAATTCATACTCTAAATCAATCTTTGCATATTTATATCCCAAACTTACATATTTTTCTCCTTCAAAATTTGGATAAGGATATTTTTTAGTTAATTCAGTTCTATAAATTAATTTCTTATCTCCAGTTAATTTATGTTTTTGATAAATATCAAATAAAGTTGTCCTTTTTAAATTTTCAGGGAAATTATCCCCTATAATATTTCCATTTTTATAAGCATCTAATGCAACTATTCCTGCTATATTACTACTCTTAGTATTTTTCCAAAAAGAAAGTATCTTTTCAACTGCATCATCTGGCATATAGTCATCTGAATCTATACAGGTATTTAACTCAGTTTGTATCAATTCATATGCTGTATTATGAGCTCCATGCATACCTTGATTTTTTTGATAAAAATATTTTATTTCTATTTCATTATCTTCTATCCATATTTGAACTAACTCTTTCGTATTATCACTTGAACCATCATCTATAATTAACCAAATAAAATCTTTACAACTTTGTTTCTTTAAACTTTCATAACATTTATGTAATGTATAAGCCCTATTATAAGTTGGGGTAAATATTGTTAATGTCTTCATACTAATTAACCTCTTTCATAGCTCTTTGTACATATTTTAAGTAAAAATCACTTAGCCAGTTTACGTTAGTATTAGAATCATATCCTTTTATTTTTAATAAATCTGAAGTATCTTTTTTATTTAAATTTAAAGCTAATATTTTATTTGCCCATTTTTTAGCTGATAAATTTAAATCTATAAACTCAACATCTCCTGTTATATTAGATTCTTTAGTAACTCCAGTAGATGTTACACATGTTGTCCCACTTGCTTGTGCTTCAACCAAAACAACTGCTAATCCTTCAAATAATGATGGGAATAAGAACAAGTCCATACCTTGCATAAAATTAGCTACATCTTCTCTAATCCCTAAAAATTTAACAACATTTTGCAATCCTAAAGAAATAACTTTAGCTTTTATATCATCTAGTAATGGCCCTTCACCCACTAATAAAAGAATTGCATCTTTATTTAAAGCATATATTTCATTAAATACATCTATCAAAAATTTATGATTTTTTTGTGGATAAAATCTTCCTATATGACCAATTACAAATTTTCCTTCTACACCTAATTCTTTTCTGATTTTGCTTCTAATCTCATCTTTAGGTTTAAATATTTCAACATCTACAGCATTATTTAAAATTTTAATTTTACCATTTTCACTAATATTTCTTCCGAATAGCCATTCTCCAGCATTTTTAGAACATGAAAAATATTCATTAACATTTTTTTCAAGGTTTAACCTTGCATATATTCTAAAAGGATATTTATAATCTAACTTCAAATCTGCCAAATGACTATGTGCAATTCTACATGGAACATTATATTTATTAGCAGCTTTTAACACAAAACCACTATTTTCATTTATATGTGAATGAACTATTTTATAATCTTTATGTTCATTGAAAAAATCATCTAATTCCTTAAAGTATTTATTATAATTTCCAGGTCTTATTGAAGACATTCTATATATTTTGCCACCTAATTTTTCAATTTCATCATCATAATGGCCTCGCTCCGTCCTATGAGTCATAAAATCAAATTGTATTTTAGTTCTATCTATTTTTCTGTAATAGTTCATTAACATAGTTTCTAATCCACCACGATTCATTATAGTAACTACCTGTAATACCCTTATTGGCTTCATTTATTTCACCCCTTATATACCTAAAAACGAGTTCTCAAAAATTCTATACTATTTAACATAAAATATGATGATGTAGCCATTTTATTTTTGTTAAAAAAATAAAATAATCTCCAATGTATAGGAAAGTGTTTAATCTCAAGCTTCTTATATGCCTTTTCAATATAGTTAGTTTCTAAAATATTTTTTATATTTTTTATTTTTTTTGTTGTAGAAACTTTATTTTGAACACTACATTCAACTAATCCTAGTCCTAAAACCGAAGTACAAATTCTATTTTCTAGAGCTTTTTCAAATTCACTTCCTAACCTATTTTCTTTTATAAAATTATCTATGTATTTAAAAAAAGCTTTTCTTTGTTCTTTCAAATTAGGATTATATTTAGAAGTTATTGATTCACTATTTCCTTTCCAATAGTGATACATAGGCCTATTTATAAACACTACTTTTTTTAAGCAATTAAATGTATATATATTAAATAATGTATCTTCTGCTGAACCTATGACTGCTAAATCTATAAATACTAATTTGTTGCTTTTTATATTTTCAGTTTTATATAATTTACCCCAAATAGTACCTAATACATCTAATTGATCTGGACTTGCTAATTCTTTATTTATTGGACCAACTAATTTTCTAAGTAACTCTTTCTTTACCTCTTCATCATCATATATTTTAGTACTAGGTAATTTAATTACTCTTTCTTTAGAATGATTGATAAATTCTCTAGTATATGTACACATTATTAAATCTGCTTTTTCCTCTAAAGCTTTATAATACATGTTTTCAATCATATCTGTATCTATCCAATCATCGCTATCTACAAACATAATATACTCACCTTTTGAAACATCAATTCCAATATTTCTACATTTAGAAACTCCACTATTTTCTTTGTCAATAACTTTTACTCTACTATCTATTTCCTCATATTCTCTTAAAATCTCTAAGCTCTTATCTGTTGATCCATCATTTATAGCTATAATTTCAATATCTTTAAAAGCTTGTGATATTAAGCTATCCATACATCTCCTTAAAAATTTTTCTACATTATATACTGGTACAATAACACTTACTTTTGTAGCCATTACTTCTCAATACTCCCTATAATTTTTAAAACCTTCCTTTTATTTACATAAATATATATTTTTCATTTGTTTAGTTACATTTTTAATATTAAAATTATTTAACTTTTTTTTATCTATCTTATTATTAAAAGTATTATTTTCTATATAATCATTTATTTTGATTGCCCATATTTTAGCATCACTTTTTAATGATATTTTAGTACACAAACCTAAATTAGCTTCATTTGAAATTACATCAGATATAAAGCAAGGAACTTGTGCTACTTGTGCTTCTACTAAAGTTACAGGAAGACCCTCCCACTTAGATGGAAAAATCATAAAATCACTTATTGATAATATTTCTGAAATATCATTTCTTGCTCCTAAAAGTGTAATATGTCTTTCTAACTTTAAACCTTTAATTATATTCTTTACTTCATTTTCTTGAGGACCTTTTCCAACCCAATATAAATGTATATCTTTTCTTATTTTTATCAATTCATTTAAAATCTTAACTATAAAAATACTATTTTTTTGTTCACACAATCTTCCTATAGTTATAAAGTTTATTTTGGTCTTATCTAAATTTATATTAATTGGACATCTCTTAGATTCCATAAATTCATTAAAGTTAATTCCATTACATATCACCTTAGCATTATGATTATTTCCATACATATAATCATTAGCTTCAGTAGAACACCCTAAAGTAACAGTTGAAAATTTATTTATTAAAGTCCTCATAAAATTACGATATAAAAGTATTGGCATTTTTATTTTTGTTGTATTTGCATTAGCACTATTAGTATTATGTGAATGCGATATTCTAACAGGCACTCCAGCTATAAATGCCGCTAATATATTTACTCCATTAAAAAAATCTATATGACTATGAACTACATCAAAAGGACCTTCCTTTTTTAACAATTTTATCAACCTAAAAAAATGCTTTAAAATATTATTAGCACCATTTAAGTCGCTCGTATGATATACTTTATCTCCATTTTTTAAAATTCTATCTTCATGATATTGCTTTCCATTAGCCGCAACCGCAAAACTAATTTCAATATTATCTTTTTCTATATTTTCATAAATATTTAGCAAAAATGATTCAATTCCACCTGGTGCTAATCCGTGTGATATTTGCAAAACTTTAATTTTACTCATAATAATATTTAAACTCCCTCATGTATCTCCCTTACCATTTCAACTACATTAGGTAAACTATAAGGCTCTATCTCCTTTGGTATTATTACTTCCCTTGTATTATTTAAGTAATAATATTCAATAGCCTTTGCTGTTTCTTCATAATCCCCTACTTCTACTAATTTACCTACATTTTCATTACATACTAAATCTCTATTCCCTCTTATGTTTGTGGCTACTATTTTCTTTCCATTTGCCATAATCTCCATTATGTTTCTTGGAAGTCCTTCTCTATAGGAAAGTAGCACTCCTATATCTGCTATATTTATAAGTTCATTAATATCTGTTCTATACCCTAAGAAATTAATGTTATTTTCTAACCCTTTATTTTTTACATCTTCTTTTCTTTGTTTTAATAATTCTCCATCTCCAACACATATTGCTTTTATGTTTTCATATTTTTCTTTTAGTATTTCCATTGCTTTTATAAGCTGTATTTGATTTTTGTTTTCGTTCACTTCTGCAATCATTATTACTATGAAGTCTTCTTCTTTTAGATTTAATTCTTTTCTTTTCTTTACTTTTTCTTTTTCTGTTAAGGGTTTATAATTTTTTAAGTCTAATCCTACCCCCTTAACGTAATAGGATTTTTTAGGTTTTAATTTTGATTGTGTTATTTTAAAATCTTCTTTATTTATGTTTATTGTTACATCTGTTAGCTTTGCCATTACCTTTTCTATGGGATAATAAATAAGCCAACTACTTTTTGATCCACCTTCTAAAAAGTGATACCCATGTGCTGTATATATTGTTTTAATTCCTTTATGTTTTAACTTTAGTAGTCTTCCATAAATAGATGCTATGGGAGTATGAACATGAACAATATCATATTTATTGTTTTTTTGAATTTGGTCTAACATTTTAAAAGCTCTTATATTTGATAAACTTATAGGATTTCTTGTAAAAGGTATTTTATATAACTTAACTCCTGCTTTTTCTAAGGATTTATCTAATTCCTTATCAATAGAACAGGCACAGTCAACTTGAAATCCCTTTTCTCTTAGAGCTAAAATGTGAGGAACTAAAAAAGCATTTATAGTTCTACTAACTGTGGTTACATACAATACCCTTTTCATAAAATCTTCTCCTATTCTTTCATCCCATTTACCCTACAACCTGTGCAGGAACTCCAACGGAGGTTGTATACTTTGGTACATCTCTTATAACTATTGCTCCAGCTCCAATTACTGCACCTTCTCCAATAGCTTTCTCCTGTATAACAGATGATCCAGTTCCCATTAAAACTCCCTCTTCAATAATATCCTTACCAGATACATTTACATTCCAAAGAAGTGAAGTATAATCTTTTATAATAGAATCATGACCTATTCCACACTTTGGACTTATAATTACATGATTTCCTATACTTATATTAGTAGTCATTATAACTCCTGGATAAATAATAGTTCCTTCCCCAATGATTATACTTTTATCCACATAAACCTGTGGATGAATTAAAGTTACAAAGGGAAATTTTCTTTCTAACTTTTCCACAATTAACTTTTTAACTTTATAATTTGAAATAGCTATTATTATATGAAGATTTTCAAAACTAGTATTCATATTATCTTGAATCTGTTCATAAAGCTTTTCTAAAAAACTTAGTCCACCTAAAACTTCTATTCCATTTATTCTCTGTCCCCAAAGCTCCTCATTATCATCTATAAAACCTTTTAATTTATAACCCTTACTAATTTCATTTATTTGATTTATGAGCAAAGCTACTTCTGACCCAACTCCCCCTGCTCCAATTATTAAAATATCTTTCAATGCTAAACACCTCTAACATTCTAGCTTCATGCTAATTGTGACCATTAAACTTTTCCATAGTTGCATTCCCCACTTGGCTTATTCCTTCTCTTTTAAAAACTTTAACAAAAGTTAAAAATAATATTTTAAAATCTAGTAATAAGCTACAGTTTTCAACGTAGAAAACATCTAATTCAAATCTCTTTGTCCATGAAATTGCATTTCTTCCGTTTATCTGTGCCCAACCAGTGATACCTGGCATGACATCATGTCTTTTTATTTGTATTTCACTGTATAAAGGAAGGTATTCCACAAGTAAAGGTCTTGGCCCAACTAAGCTCATATCTCCCTTTATTACATTTATAAGTTCTGGAGTTTCATCTAAACTAAGGCTTCTAATAAATTTCCCTGTCTTAGTTAATCTCTCTTCATCTGATAGTAAGTTTCCCTCTTTGTCTTTACTATTTTTCATAGTTCTAAACTTAATCATTTTAAAAGTTTTATTGTTTAATCCAATTCTTTCTTGAGTGAAAAATATTGGACTACCTAACTTAACTCTAACTGCAATGGCAGTTATAACTATAGCTGGTGATAAAACTATTAACCCTACTATTCCACCAGTTATATCAAAGGCTCTTTTTACTAAAAACTTATAATCTTTTCCCTTATTCACTTCTTTATTTCCTTATACTAATTACTTTTTTACTTATTAAATACAAATAGCACACTCTTCTTTAACCATACATTTTTTTATTATGTTTATTATTCTATCCATATCTTCCTTAGTCATTTTTGTATCACTTGGTAGGCATATTCCCCTATTAAATATGTCTTCTGAAACACTTATCCCATCTTCTTTATCACTAAAGAATTGATATTCCTTATAATATGGTTGTATGTGCATTGGTTTCCACACTGGTCTTGCTTCTATGTTTTCTTTTTCTAAAGCTAATATTATATCTAAAGGTTTTACTATGCTTTCTTCCTTTAATAACATTAAGCTTAACCAATAGTTTGGTTCTCCATATTCACATACTGGAGCCATTTCTATTTGCTCTATATCCTTTAATCCCTCTTTGTAGCTATTAAATATTTCTTTCTTTTTTGCTATTCTCTCTTTTAAAACTTTTAATTGTCCCCTACCTATACCAGCTACCACATTACTCATTCTGTAGTTATACCCAAGCTCGCTATGTTCATAATGTCTTGCTTCATCTCTTGCTTGAGTTACCCAAAACCTTACCTTTTTTATCATTTCTTCATTGTTTGAAACTAACATTCCACCACCTGAGGTAGTTATTATCTTGTTTCCATTAAATGAGAATATGCCATACTCTCCAAAGGTTCCACTTTGTTTTCCTTTGTATGTAGCTCCTAAGGATTCTGCTGCATCTTCTATAATTGGAACATCATACTCACTACATATGCTTTTTATTTCATCCATATTAGCACTTTGTCCATAAAGATTAACTACTATAACCCCTTTTGGAACTTGTCCTTTTTCTTCATAGTACCTAAAGGCTTTTCTTAAAGCTTTAGGTGACATGTTATAACTTTCTTCTTCCGAATCAATAAATACTGGAATTCCACCTTCATACATAATAGGATTACAACTAGCTACAAAGGTTAAACTAGAACAAAATACTAGATCTCCCTTTTTTACTCCTATGCATTTTAATGCCATATGTATAGCAGATGTGCCTGAAACTAAAGCTGCTGAAGATTTACACCCTACATATTCAGCAATCTCTCTTTCAAAGCCATCTACATTACTTCCAAGTGGAGCAATCCAATTACTTGCAAATGCCTCTTTAATATACTTTTCTTCCAATCCCCCCATATGTGGTGAAGATAAATATATTTTTTTAGTCCCCTTCAAAATAAGCTCCCCCTCTTTTTCTTTTCATTTATGTTAAAATTTCCCCTTATATATAAAACCTTTTTAAAATACCCCTAATCCTAAAGAACATTTTTAAATATTATTATCCAAGTTTGGTGATAAATACTTTTCTTAACACCAATTCCTCTTCTTCTTCTTTTTTATCTAATCTTTTATAGGTTTTAACAATTTGAGCTAATGCCACTTTTATTGTTTCTTTGTCATCCTTTTCACTTATATCTAGTAAAGCTTTTATACCAAGCTTTAATCTATCTAAATTGAAATCCCCAGGTTTACCTATAAAGATTTTTTCATGTTGAGTTTCTTTTAGTCCTTCTTCATCCATAAGAAGTTCTTCATACAATTTTTCTCCTGGTCTTAACCCTGTAACTTTTATTTTTATGTCCTTATCTGGTTCATATCCAGAAAGTTTTATTAAATCTCTAGCTAAATCATAAATTTTAACTGGTTTCCCCATATCTAATACAAAAATTTCTCCACCTTTTGCATAAGCTCCAGCTTGTAATACTAGTTGAGATGCTTCAGGTATTAACATAAAGTATCTTGTTATTTCCATATCCGTTAAGGTAATAGGTCCACCTTCTTCAATTTGCTTTTTGAATAGTGGTATTACGGAACCATTACTACCTAGTACATTTCCAAATCTAACTGCCACAAATTCTGTTTCACTTACTTTGTTTATTGCTTGAACTATCATTTCACACATTCTTTTTGTAGCACCCATTACGTTAGTTGGATTTACTGCTTTGTCTGTGGATATTAAAACAAATTTATCTGAATTATACCTATGAGCACATTCTGCTACATTTAAAGTTCCTACCACATTATTTTTTATAGCTTCTCCTGGATTAAATTCCATAAGTGGCACATGTTTGTGTGCTGCTGCATGAAACACTACATTTGGTTTATATTGTCTAAATATATGTCTCATTCTTTTTTTATCTCTTACTGTAGCTATTAACACTTGTTGTTCTACCGTAGGGAATTTCCTTTTTAACTCATTTTGTAAATCATAAGCATTATTTTCATATATGTCTAAAATTAGAAGTAATTTAGGCGAAAATTGTGCTATTTGACGACAAAGTTCTGAGCCAATGGAACCTCCTCCACCTGTAACTAAAACTGTCTTTCCATGAATATAATCTTTTATTCCATCTTTATCTAGCTTTACTTCTTCTCTGCCTAGTAGGTCCCTTAAATCTACATCTCTGGCTTGCTTTAAGTTAACTTTTTCTCCAATTAACTCATATACTGATGGAATTATTTGAGTTTTCACCTTTGCCTCTTGGCATTTTTCTATTATTTCTTTTTTTTCATTTCCTTTTAGAGATGGTATAGCTATTAATATTAAGTCTATTTTCTTCTCTTCTGCTATAATTTTTATGTCTTCTCTAGTTCCAAGAACTTTAACTCCTGCAAGGTAAGTTCCTACCTTATTTCTATTGTCATCCATAAAACCTATTAATTTGTATTTTCCTTTTGGATCATTTGCAAATTCTTTGTGAATCATCTGTGCACAGGAACCAGCTCCTACAACTAAAACTCTAGTTGCATCACCTTTATCCTTTGAGTACATATAGTCTTTATAAATAATTAATCTTCTATAAACTCTAAAGGAAAGTCTAGCACCTATTACTGAAAAAGTTATTAATATACCTGATAAAATATTTACTGAAACGGGAATTCTTGAAGGAAGTATAAACATAACTAAAACACTTAATGTCATACCTATAAAACAAGCTGTTCCCCCCTGTATTGCTTCATCTATTCCTGCTGTGCTCCATAAACTTTTATACATTTTAAATATATAAAGAGGTATTATATAAAGAGCTAATATTATTGCCATGTATTTAAAATACAATACCATATAAATAGCAGGTACATCTGCGGCAAATCTTATATACAAACTAAATAAATATGCTATAGATATTAGAAAAATATCCATGAATAATAACAATATTACTTTAGTTTTTTGAGCAAGTTTCATCTTATTAATGTGCACCTCCTCTCTAATACCATCCATTTATATTAAATTAGATTAAACCCCTTTACCTACGTAATTTAGATTACCCTTTTAAAAATGAAAATATTCTCTTTTTTTTCTTATTTTTCTCAACTCTACTACCATAATAGTAGTATGGATTTTTACCATTTTTGTTTGATACTCCATTTAAAACAGTACCAATAATTTTTGCATTTACTTTTTCTAGTTCTTTTTTAGTTTCTAGAACTATGTTCTTTGTAGTTTTTTCTACTCTTACTACTAGTACAACCCCATCTGATTTAGTGGCTAGAACCTTTGAGTCTGTAACAGCTTGCACAGGTGGTGTATCTAAAACTATATAGTCATATCTATTTCTTAAATCATTTAATAATTTTTCCATAGCTTTAGAGCCAACCATTTCTGCTGGATTAGGAGGCATTTTTCCACAAGTCAGTATATGCAATCCACTCTCATGTGTTGTCATAGAATTAAAAAAAGTTTCTTTTCCTAATAATACTTCTGATAATCCTACTGTATTTGATATTTTAAATTGCTTATGAACGTTAGCTTTTCTTAAATCACAATCTATAAGCATTACTCTTTTACCGTCTTGAGCTAAAACAATTGCTAAGTTTCCTGCTGTAGTAGTTTTGCCTTCCCCTGGGTTAGAGCTTGTTACTAATATAACTTTTATTTCTCTGTCTAAAGCTGAATATTGTAGATTAGTTCTTAAGGTTCTATAGGCTTCTGTGGATAAAGATTTATTGCTTTTCTCTACTGCAAACATTAATAATTTTTCCTCCTACTTTTATACTTCTATACCTCATCTTCATTAGGTATTATTCCAACAACAGGCAGATTCAGTAATTCTTCTAACTCTTCTGTAGTCTTTATGGTATTGTCTAGATAATCTAATACAAAAACTACTCCTAAGCTAATTATTAAACCTACTATAAAACCCATTATTAAAACCTTTTTTCTATTTGGCATTACGGTATAAGTTTTAGTGGAGTCTATTACATCTATTTTAGCTGTTGTTAAAACCTCCTTAGTTATGTTATCAAAACCTTTTAATAAAGCTTCTGTGGTTACTCTTGCATCTTTTTCACTAGTGCCTATTACTTTTATTGTTAGTATAGGTGATGCTTCATTAGGAGCTAGTTGCATGGATCCTAGAACAGCTTTTGCACTTTTTTTAATTCCACTATCATTTAAAGCTTTTGCTACAACATCTTCAGTTCTTATTAAATCTACATATGTGCTCATTAAAGTTTTATATGTTTCTAGTTCTGACGTACTATAATTTTTAGAATCTCCAACTCTTCCAACAAAAACTTTAGTTGTGGCAAAATACTGTGGTTTCATTTTAAAAAAAGCAAATAATGTGGCTAATATTGTCATAGATGCAGTTACTAAAATTATGATTTTATACCTTTTCTTAATGGTATATAGTAACTCGTCAATCTTTAACGTTTTTTCTTCCATCGTCGCCTCCTTAGTTCTACAAATAAATAACCCTTAGTGATTTTAAATCTCCATGCTTTGACAAATATCACTATCCCATGCAAAAATTATCTTGTAAATGCATTATATCAGACAATAATTTGAATTTTAAGAAATTTCGTACAACAAAACCTTTTATTATACGACATTGAAAATTGCATTTTTTTATGGGTTTCTCTATAGAATTATTTTATTTATATATATTTATATTCAAAAATTTTTTCATATTATTTAAAACTTTAATTATTTTTGCATTTAATTACATTTTATCAATTATTTTTAATTAATTACAATATTTATTTTCATATTACTTATATTTTGTTCAAAAAAAGTTAAATTTTTCTTACATAATATTTTGTTTTTTTACAAAATATCAATTTTAAACAAAAAAAAAATTCTCAATTTATATTAGTAAACTTTAAGTTACACTAATATAAATGAAAAATTTCTTTTAAAATCATATATTTATGAAAATTCTTTTATAAATATTAAATACTCATTTTTCTTTAAAGGTTTAGAGTGAAAAAATCCCTGTGAATAATTAAAACCTAAAGTTTTTATAAGTTCATATTGTTCTAAAGTTTCAACTCCTTCTACCACAGTACTTAAGTTTAATACTTTAGCTAAATTAGAAATTGTTTTTAATATTTTTAATTGCTTTCCATCAGTTAATGAATTCATTAAAAATTCTCTAGGTATTTTTAATTCATCAAAGGGTACTAAATATAATCTACTTAAAGATGAATATCCTGTTCCAAAATCATCTATAGAAATGTTCATTCCATTATCTTTAATGTTTTTTAATAAATTCTTTATAGTATCTTTTTCTTCTAAGGCTAATTCTTCTATTAGCTCTATGGTTATTTTACTTGCATCCACTTCATATTTTTTTATTAATTTACTAATATCATTTATAAAATTATTATTTTTTAAAGTTACTATACTTACATTTATAGAACAACGTTGGTAAAATTTCATTGATTCTAATTTCTTTTGAAATTTTAAAGCTTCTTCAAATATAAATATATCTAATTCATACATTCTATTGTTAGCTTTAAAAAAACTTAAAAATTCTTTAGGAAAAATTTCTCCTATTTTTTCATGGTTCCATCTACATAGTACCTCATACCCCACAATACTTTTAGTTTTAAGTTCAAATTGAGGTTGAAAAACCACATATATTTCTCCTAATTCACCTAAATATTTTACTTCTTTATTTAATCTTTCAGCCATACAATAATACCTATATAAATTCTTTTCATCTTGAATTATATTATTATAATCTTCTCCTAATCCTATGGAGTTATCTTCTAATAAGTATTCTACATAAGCTATTAATTTTTTTAATGAAAGATTATATTTATTTTTTATAGCTATAATTCTAAGAGTTATATTCATTTCACAAATAATATCTTTTTTACTAAACTCTTTTAAATATTTAATTACACTTTTTATTTCACAATCATTTGTAGTACCTATACATATTATAAATTCATCACTTTCATACCTACAAAACCTAAAAGCAACCTTAATTTCTTTTGATAAATCTATTAAATAAGAAGCTAATTCTTTTAATAATTCATCCCCTTTAAGTTGACCATAGTACATATTTACATATTTTAATTTATTTATGTCTATGAATAAAAATGTATAGTTTTCTTTATAAATATCCATTAAATCTTCTAAAGCATATTCATTATAAATGCCTGTTAATAAATCTACTTTAGATGATTTTATATAGTATTCATATTCTTTTATTTTTTCTTCATTTATTATTGTTTCTTTTCTATCACTTTCTATAAAACTATCAATTATTCTTGTTATATTTTTTTTACCCAAAACAAATCCTCCAATTAATATTATTGACAATACTAATAATTTTTTTTATTCATATGTGTTTAAATGCCATTTACCAGTATGGTCACATAATTGAATTAATAATTTTTTCCTTTGTTAAACTAATAGAACCCCTAATTTCTTTATTCAATAATTAACAGTATTTTTACTCCTAAATTAACCATTACCCTATTATTATTTTACCTTATTTTTATTATATTTCTCTAGTATAATTTTTCTAAATTTTACTTAAAAATTATTATTTTTTAAGTAAATATTCAGTAAAAAAATCAACTAAACAACAAAGATTGTGCTTAGTTGATTTTATACATGGCAGTTTTGTATAGTACTTCTTAAAAAGACTTTTAAAGAAAAGATATGTGATACTGATTTTCATTTATAATCACGTTACTCATAGCTCTTAAAATTAAAGCCTTTTCATATTTTCTTAAATCCAAATTAGTTTTTAATATTAGCTTATCCACATTAGGATTATTTATAAGTGATAAAAATTCTTCTTCACTTTTTACAAACTCTTTAGGCTTTATTGCTTTATATATTTCATAACCAAAGAATTTTTCTTGCAATGCTATTTGTTGATTATTGCAAAGTATTTCAGCTCCATCTCTTTTTTGTGCTCTTATATTTATATTAGAATTTATTTGTAGACTATCTTCAATATTAACCTTAGCTTGTCTACCAACTACCTCAATACCAATACCTTTGTCATTATTTATATTTAAATTTTTTAATTTAACATTTCCATTATCAATTTTTAATGCTGATTTATATTCCTTAGAAGTTTTAATATTAACATTATCTAAAATTACATCTTTACAATTATAAATGTTAATACCTCTTCCATCTTCGCTTTGAATATTAATATTTTTAAGTTGTACTCCATCTGCTACTATATTTATGGCATCACACTTGGAACCTGAAAATCTACTATTTTTATTTTTCACTATAAAATTAACATTTTTTATGATTACATCATTGCCTTTTATAGTAAAGCATTTTTTATTTAACTCTTCATAAAAAGCTGGTAAAATTATGGATTTTCCTCCGCCATCAATAGTAAGTCCCTGAGCTGTAACTATCATTTCTTCATCTTTAAAGGATGTTAAATCTAAATCTCTATCTAATTTTACAACATCAATTGTTCCTTCTTTAATTAAAGAAATAAATTCTCCTTCATTAAATACATTGCTTTCAAACTCTACTACATCTAAAACATTTTCTTTAAAGGTTTGCTCTAAATTATTGTTCAATCCGTAAACCTTTTCACTATTTTCGTTATGCTTTAACATTCTAGTCCTTGTTGTAATAGGTTTACTTAAAACGGTTGTAGTAGAGATATTATTAACAGCAATAGCTGTTGCTATTATTGTTGAAGCAATTTTCTTGTCCATTATTAATCACCTCTACCTATTTCATGTCCCTTAAATTTGACATTTATATTTTTTACATTTTCATATTTATATTATACACTATAATCCGAACTTTTTGTATATGTTTTCACTATAAATTTGTTTGATTTTTTTACTTTTTTATTGATAATTTTTACTTATTTTCTTTTTAAAACTATTTTCACATAAAATTTATTCAAAAACTGTAAATTTATTTTTTATTTGAATAATTATACTAAAAAAAAGTTGTGAACTTAAAGATTTAATCTCCTTATTTTCACAACTTTTACAGTTTTATTAAACCACTTCATAAAATTACTCTATTATTGTTTTTTATTGCATTTCTATGAAATTGTCATGTTAAAGTTCGGATTTTTATTATATTTTTCATTTATTATTTCACAATTGTTTAGAGTATTATCCTTAGCATCAAAGTTAAATATTCCACTTTTTATATTTACGCCATCAAATACATAAGGGTATTTTGTTTGAGTAAATGTATTTCCCTCTATAGTTGCATTTCCATTTGGCTGACTATAAGTTGTATCATACATATTTAATACTGGCTTTTTATCACTGGTATTATTTACTGCATTATTCTTAAATAATAAATCTTTCATTTTTCCTGCTGAAAGTTTTATAAATGAATCTTTATCCATATTTATTTCATTATTTTCAATATCTAATATAGTATGACTGCCCCATGTATTTAATAGTACTTGGCTATTATTTATTTTATTATTTATTAAAGCTATAGTACCAGTTCTTCCATGGTTAAGTATTTGTGAATCTTTTATAGTTCCATTAGTTATTTTACTATCTTCTAATACACTAAGTTCGCTTCCTTCTATGTTACACTCATCTAAGTCACCCATTAAATATGATTTTTTAACATTTATATTACATTTTTTTATGTTACCTGCTAATCTTATACTCGCCCCTTTAGTACCTCTTATATCTGAATCTATAACTTGTTCATTTGGAGCCATTTTTTCTATACTACTATTTATAAATATTTCTTTATGTATTAATGGATTAACTTCAGTTCCTTCTTTTGCTTTTAATCTTAATTCACTATTATTATAAGTATTTCCTCTAGTTTCAAAAGGAGTTGAATATTCATAAGTTACCTTTGAATTGTTAAACTCATTATTTAATATTTTATAATCAGTAGTTCTATGCCATATGTAAACTGTATTTGTAAAGTCATTTCCTTCAAATACAAAATTATCTCCAGCTGCTGATGTTAAATCACCGTGATTGTTTTTAAATACATTATTTTTGAAGGTTACATTTTGCATTAAATTCCATCCATCTTCAAAATCCACTGCAAAACCTGGTGCATTTCCACCATTATCTTCAAAAGTATTACCTTCAATTCTCCAATCTTGTCCACCACAGAAGCCGAGTCCTAAACTTCTATTTTTCTTTATATCACAGTTCATTAGTTTTACATTTGTAGGTGGTTTAAAATTAGAAATCCATGCTGCTGCCACTGGTGCTTCTACTACTTCACTTTGAGGAAATGCAAATTTTACATATACAGCATCTTTAGGAACTTCTGTCTTCTTAAATTGTATGCAATCTTTTTTTTCTAAGAACTTATTATCTTTATCATAGAAATATGCAGTATATTCTTTATTTTTAAAACTTGGATATCCTTGATAGCCTAATGTATAGCCTAATTCAAACTTTCCGCCAACTTTGCTTATATCGTAAGCTTCTTTTGTTCTTATGCTATTTCCATCATCTACTGATATTCCATCATCTGATATATTTCCACTTTCTAAGTTTTCAAATTTTATAGCATCAAATCTATTTGCATCATTTCCACTTCTAGTATATACACCATAACCAGTAACATTAGTAATAGTTAAATGATCTACATCTAGATTTTGTCCTCCATCAAATACTAAACCATGTCCCCATTCATGAGGTGTTTTTATAGTTTTGTAGTCATGGGTATCCCTATCTCCTCTAATAGTTCCATTAGTTAATCTAACATTTTCAGCACCATCTTTAAATACCACTGTGTAGTATTTTTCTTGTCCATTAGTGTTTATTTGAAATGTAGAATCATTTAAGTTTATAACCATATCTTTAACATCTATGGTTACAGGATTTTTTTCATCTATTAGATATGTTCCTTTAGGAAAAACTATTTCTTTATAACCTTTCCCTTTAGCATATTCTAAAGCTTCATTAATTCCTTTAGATGTTTGAATTGGGTCCGTTCCATTATTTTTTATTTTAAATCTACTTAACTCTACAGTATAACTCTTATTTATTTCTTGACTAGCATCTACATCCTTATCAAAGAAATACTTTTTTCCTACGTAATAAGGACCAGCACAAATAACACCTAATAAAACTGCCGCTGATAGTATTCTTACTACTTGCTTCTTTCGTCTTAACTTTTGTTTTTTCTTGCTCAATGGTTTTTTCTTCTTGTTCACTATTTTCCCTCCTATGTCTATATAAAATTCAAAAACTATGCAAAAACCACTATACTTTATTTTTGGTTTAAATACCATAGTTTCTTTACATTATAAACCTGTTTTATTACAATATTTTAACAATAATTCCACTTTATTATTTTTTTTACTATAGTATCTAAAAATCATCTTTATTATAAAAATTAAAGTTTCTTCTTAACTTAATGAAACTTTATTTAACATTTTATTGCGAAAAAAATAATATACCTTTAAATATATCTTAGGTATATCATTTTTACTTTTTGAAGACTTTAATTTTTAATGTGCTTTTTAAATATTAGAAGCATGAAAATTCATTTAAATCTTCACACTTCTTTTCATAGAATAATTAGAAAGATACTTTTACTTTTAATTTAACAAAGATATTTTTAAAGATATTCTGCCATAAATATTGAAATTCTTCAGTTTTAAAGAACAATATAAAATATATTAAGTTTGGAACTACAAGGCATATTACTCCTCTTATTATTAAAGATATAAAAGTGAAATTATCTAAACTTACCACACTATTACATGCAAAGGTTGTGATAAATCCTACTATTATTGTTAATGCTCCATATATGGCATATTTATTGAAGTATGATATTAGTGGAACTTTGAAAACATGTTTATACACTATACGTGGTTGATTCCAAAAAACTATACTTAAAGTACTTATGGTTGTACCAATAAATATACCTACTAACCCTAAATATTTAACTAATATTATAGAAGCTATTAAATTTATTAATCCTTCTAATAAAGGTGCATATTTATCTTGAACAAATAAACCTGCTTTATTTTTAAAGGTACTTATGGCTAATCTCATGCCCATTAAATAAAAGTTTAAGAGTATAACTATAAAAGTAAATTTATCTAGTAAATAACTAGCTCCTATCCACCAGCTTATAAATGGTTCTATTAGGTTGTATAGGAAAATTACACAGAATGAATGTATCCAAAAACTTATAAAGTAAGTTATTTTAAATATGGAATAATTCTTTTCTTTACTTTCTGTAGCTATTAAGTTACCAACCCCTGCTCCTATACCTGATATTATTGGAGTTATTAGTGAAGATAGTTGTCCAATTATCATGGTGTAGTTAGAATAAAGTCCTACTGCTATAACACCTACAAAGGAAGATATAAGAATATTATCTGTTCCAAAAACACAATATCCGCCTATGTTATGTAGAAACATTGCCTTTACATTCTTAGTTATGTTTTCTTTAGTTTCCACATCTATTATGCATTTTTGTTCATTTATGTATGGATATTTTTTTTCTACTATAATGGCACTTATTATAGTTTGTATTAAAAATATCACTAATTCTACTAATAGATATAGTATATAACTTTTAGTTACTACTAAAATTGCTATTTTAGTTACTGTTGTTAATATTTGAAATATAAGATTTATTCTTGCTAACACATACCCTCTTTGATCTGCGTTTATTAAAGCTACTCTATGAGAATTTATATATAAAGCCATATTTTTAGCTACAAATATAAAATACACTATAGCCATTCCAGGAATGGTACTTCCACCCTTCATAAGCATTCCTAAGAAAGGATATAAAGCGCAGCTTATAACTAATATAATAATAGCTAAAACTAAATAAGCTTTTTTATATAGTTGAACTAAAGCTGCTACTTTTTCATGATCATTTTCTGCTAAAGGTTTGTATAGGTTATAAACTATACTTCCCCCTATCCCCCCTTCTATTAAAATTATTATGGAAAGAATATTTGTAAGTAGTCCATTTACTCCTAAGTATTCTGCACCTAAATTATCTAAAAAAATCTTTCTTGAAACAAAACCTAATAAAATTATAATTATCTGCGAGAATATACTTATGGATATATTCTTCAAAGCATGTTTAGTTCTCAAAACATCACCCTCTTCATCTTCAGTTTATTTTTTAGTAAATTAACTTTTAAAATATAAAACTATTTTCATCTAACCAATAGCTTGGTAAAGTTTGTTTACTTCTGTAGTTGTATCAAAGTGTTCTAATGATAATGCTTTTTCAAAGCTTTTTCTCTTTTCTATATCTTCAATTAAAACTTTAATTTCTTTATATAATTCATTCTCATCACAAGAAACAATATATCCATTTTCTCCATGATTAATCTGCTCTTTAGCTCCAGTAAAGTCTGTAGTTACTATGGGCTTATTTAAACATTTAGCTTCTGCTAAAGTAAGACAAAAGCCTTCATGCCTTGAAGTTTGAACATATATATCACTTTTAGCTATATAAGGATATGGATTGTTGGTAGCTCCTAAAAGAATAAACTCATTTTCTAAGTTTAATTCTTCTATTAGATTTTCATACTCATTTCTTGCTGGGCCTTCTCCAACACAATACCATTTTACTTTATAACCTTCTTTTTTAAGTTTATGTAGTGCCTTTATGGCAAGGTCTTGTCCCTTTTCCTTTGACAATCTTCCTACAGTTACAACCTTAATACCATTAAAGCTTTCATCCATATCTATTTTTTCTTTTGACATATTATTAATTAAAGTTTTTGATACTATGTTTAAAAAAGTTTCCGTTTTATGTTTAGCTTTTGGTATTATATTGTCTAAATGAATTTTTGCTTCCTTTGACACTACAAAAATCTTATGAAATTTTTCATATAATTTTGTATATAACTTTGAATTAACTTTATGCTTAGAAATATCAAAATGAATCCATGAAATTTTCTTTTTTGCTTTAATTTTATGGGCTATATAATAGTCTATAACATCTGTTGGTCCTGCATAGGCTATTGCCACATCATATTCTTCTTTATGTTTTGGTACATGAGTAAATACATGTTTATAATAAATGTGTCTATCATTCTTTTTTTCAGACATAAAATAAGAATAAATAAATGGGAGTATTTTAAAGTATTCTTTATTTTTTATGTAGGATTTTATGGTTTCCTTTGGAGGTTGCATAATTATTGGCTTTATCTTTTTAAACCATTGAACCTCTTCAACCTTTACCCATTGTGGTAATTTATCTAAGAAACCACCTTTTTTTTCAAGCATTAAAATTGTTACTTCATATTTATCTTTAGGTATAACAGATAATAAAGAAAGTAGGGATTTTTCTACCCCACCTATCTTCATACTACTTACCATAAATAATACTTTCTTCATTAGTTTGTCCTCATTAAGCTAATTCTGCTACTTTATTTAGTTTTTCAATTTCTTTAGTTGTATCAATGTTATGATTTAAGTTACTTTTTATAGTATTTTTTAAATCTTCACAATGTATAAGTCTTTTAATTGCTTCATACATTTCTTCACTATTAAGATTAACTAAAAGACCATTTTTCTCATGCTCTATTTGCTCTGCTGCTCCTGTAAATTTACTTGATATTATAGGATTATCAAAACATCTAGCTTCTGCTACTGTTATACAATACCCCTCATGACGAGATGATTGAACATACATATCACAATCTCTAACATATGGGTATGGGTTAGCATGTGCTCCCATAAGTACATAGTCTTCTTTAACCCCTAAATCCTCTATGATTTCTTCATATTCAGTTCTTGCTGAACCTTCACCAATACAATACCATCTAACCTTATATCCATCAGCCTTTAGTCTAGCTAAAACAGGAATAGTTAAATCTTGACCCTTTTGTTTAGCTAATCTTCCTACTGTAAGTATTCTCATTCCCTCAAAACCATCATTGAAAGATTCTCCTTCATTAGCCATTTTCTTAACTAAATCTGAAGATACAATGTTGAAAAATTCTTCTGTTTTTCCCTCTAATTCTGGTATTTCATTTATAAGAGACTTCTTTGCTTCCTTAGAAACAACAAAAATCTTATGAAACTTTGTATATATATTCTTTGCAAAATTCTTGTTAAAACCTATTTTAGTTACATCAAAGTGAATCCATTGAAGCTTTTTCTTAGCATTTATTTTGTTTGCAATGAAGTATGTAATAAATTCCATTGGACCAGCATAAGCTACAGCCACATCATATAAATGATCTATAGGTTTAATATCCTTTAATATATGCTTATAATAATAAGAGTTATCCTTTTTAATTTTTGAAATTCCATAACTAATTAAAAGCTTTATTCCTTTAATATACTTCTTTTCTTTAAATAACTTTTTAGCTAAGTGCTTTGGTGGTTCTTGTATGTATGGTTTTAATTCTTTATACTCTTCTAAAACTCTTACATTAACCCAATTAGGTATGTATTTTAAAAATTCACCTGACTTCTCTAACATTAAAACTGTAACATGATATTTATCTTTAGGTAATTCATTAAGCATTGTAAGTAATGCTTTCTCTGTTCCCCCTACATTCATGTTTATAATCATAAAAACTATATTTTTCATTGGTTTCTCCTAAAACTAATTTATAATTACTATTAATTTAATAGTTGGTTTATCTTATTTATTTCACTTTCTGTTCCTAAATTTTCTTTAATAAGATTATCTTGTACATTTCTATAGAAAAATTCATCCATTATTAAATACTTAATACCTCTAAAAATATTCATTCCATCCATTTTTACAACTAATCCATTTACTCCATGATTTATTTGATTTTTTACTGTTTCAAAATTAGTTGCTATTACAGGTTTTCCTAATATTTTAGCTTCTGCTATTGCCATTCCAAACCCTTCAAATCTAGATGGCTGACAATATATATCACAATTTTTTATATAAGGATATGGATTAGTGAAAGTCCCTAAAAGTTTGAATTCTTTTTGTAATCCATTTTCTTCAATGATACTAATTAACTCATTCTTTAAGATTCCTTCTCCTATTACATACCATCTAAATTCAATTCCATTATCTTTAAGCTTTTTAGCTGCTTCTATGGCCATATCATATCCTTTTGTATGAACCAATCTTCCTATGGTTAAGATAGTAGTTCCTTTAAAATTTTCTTCTGCTAATTGTACCTGTTCTTCTGCCATTTTTTTTATTAAATTATGTGGAATAATATCATAAATAATTGATACTTTTTCCTTAAACTGTGGATAAACTTCTAAAAAAATCTCTTTTGCCTCATGGGATACTAAATTTATTCCATGAAACTCTTCATAGTATTTAACATCAAAATCTTTTGAATATCCTGCTTCTTTATAATTTGTATTTATCCAGCAGTATTTCTTTTTAGCCTTAACTCTACTGCTTACCACATAAGTAGGTAGCCCTTGACTGTAGGCTATTGCTACATCATACTCTTTTTCTATAGTTTCTATTGAACTAGATATAAACTTCCAATTCTCTTGTGCTTTATGTAATTTTTTTTTCTTTAGTGGCATTCTTAAGTATGCTGAATACTTTAATTTAGTTAACATATACTTTAACTCTTTTATATTTTTTATAGATTTTCCACTAGAAAAAAATCTTGGTGGCTCTATTATAGTTACTTCATCAGGAACTAAAGATAAATATAATCCTGATTTACTTATTAACATTAAATCCACATCATATTGGGTATAATCTAATAAATTTAATAAGGATACTAAACTTTTTTCTGCTCCACCACTATGTAATGAATCTATTAGAAATAGTATTTTTTTTTTCATTTTTTTATCCTCTTTATGCTAGTAATTCTTCTAAATATTTTTTAGAAAACTCTATTTTTTCATTAAGAATTTTGTCTACCTTTGAGTAATCAATATCCTTAATTAACTCTTCTACCTTATAATCAGCACCTATTAATCTTTCACCTATATTTAAATCTGTTAATAAATCTCTCATTCTTGTGTTTATGGCTTCTGTTCTATTTACTATGTTGAAATTTTTCTTAAATATTAGTGAGAATATAGCTGCATGGAAGGAGTTAGACACTACAAATTCTGCATGTTTTACAAGGGATATAAAAGTTTGTGGTCCACTATACCTAAAGGATTTATCTGAATAATCTGGTTTATCTATATTTAGTGTGTATATTTTATATCCTTTAGCTTTTGCAATATCCTTTGCTACTTTTTCAATTACTGAACTTCTGTCAAAATCATATACTAGTATAAATTTCTCATTAAATTTACACTCACTAATTTTACTCCATTCCTTATGGTCTAGTAGTAATGCTGGGTCTACTACTTGTATAGCATTATCTATTCCTAATCCTTTTAATACTCTAACACCACTTGATTCTCTTAATGCCACTTTATCTAATCTACTTACTTTACTCTTAACTAAATCCACACATTCATCAGGTACTTTATCTATTGCCATGCTTGCTGCATAGGATGCTTTAATTTTATTATCTGGAACAAAGTCTAAGTAAAAAGCTGGATCTCTTCCATTTTTGTGAAGACTATTCCAAATTTGATCACTTCCACAAAGATAAGCATCTGCCTGGGGTGTATTTTCCTTTAGTTCTTCATTGTTTGTATATGTTCTCTCCGTAACCTTTAATCTTTCTTTAGTGAACTTGTCAAAGGCTCTTTTTCTCTTTAAACTTCTTATTTTAATTGGTGCTTTTAGCGTTATATATGCCCACTTAGTTATTAAGTTTTTTTCCCATCTAGGATTATCCACACTAAGCATGTTATATAAATTACCTAAGTAATTAGGTTTATAATCTATAATTTCTACATCATGTCCATTATTCTTTAGATAAGTCATAAGTCCATAAGCTTGAAGGGATGCGCCATGGTTATAAACATCATGACAGGTAATTGTACACACTTTCATAATTTTTTACTCCTTTTTATTTTCCATTAGTTTCCTAAACAAACCTCTTTAGTAATTCTATAAATTTATATTACTTATTAGTTTTTTATTTCTTATGAAATATTTTTTTATATGAAATTCCACTTCACTTTTTTAAAATAAGGAATACAGTTTTTCTAATTCTTCTTTATTTCCGTAGTTTGTGTTTAAACATTTATCAGCTAATTTATTTCTTAGTTCTTTATCTTTATATAGCTTTTCTATACCATCTGCTATTCCTTTTATAGATAACTCTGTTATATATCCATCCACCCCATGGTCTACCTGACTTTTTGCAGTAGTGTAGTTTGTTATGATAACAGGTTTTCCTAATATTTTACCTTCTGTTACCGTAACTGCTTTTCCCTCATATCTAGAAGGTTGTACATATAAGTCACATGCTTTTATATATGGATATGGATTTATCTTCTTTCCTAATAAAATAAAACTATTTTCTAGATTATTTTCTTTTATAAGCTTTCTAATAATAACTTCATCTCCACCATAACCTACCACATACCACTTTATATTTGTTAAGCCTTTGTTATGAACTTTCTTTAATGCTTTTACTGCATTATCTATTCCCTTAGCATGAGATAATCTTGCTACTGTTATTAAATTAAAGCTCTTTTTATCTTCTATAAAATCTTCTATTTTTTCATTAGACATTTTGTGGATAAATTCTGGTGAAGTTATATTTTCTATAACCTTAACCTTTGATTCTAATGTTGGATATTTTGATAAAAAAGCCTTTTTACACTCTTCTGAAACTGCTATGATATGATGAAATTTATTCCACATTTCTAAGTCTATTTCTATATGTGTATCTATGGTTGAATAATCTGTGTGTATCCAAGCTATTTTCTTTTTAGCCTTAACCTTATCTGCTATAAAATAATGTGGCCAAAGATAACTTATGGCTACGTCATATTCTTCTTTTAATTTTGGTAAAAAGGGTATAGCATATTTCCACATAAGCTGCATTTGAACACAACCTGGTTCTTTAAGACTTTCTTTTTTAGCTAATTTGTTTGCATTAAATTTTGCTAAAAGTCTACATATTCCCAGGGAAATTTTTTTTTCTTTAAATACTTCAGATATGGATTTTCTAAAGGTTGCATACTCTTTTACTTCCTTTAGTAATGTATGCTTTTTAGGTAATAACTTAAAAAAATCTCCTGTATGTCTATATAACATTAAATCAACATTGTTTTTTTCATAGTCTAAGTTATCTAACATACTTATAAGACTTCTTTCAACTCCCCCAACTTCCATATCAAATGAAGATATTAATACTTTTTTCATTTGTCTTCTCCTAATCATAACTAATAACTAACTTTATAAATATTCATCAGTTCCTTTGTTATAGTTTTTATATTATATCCTGCAATTTCAAATCTCTTTGTTATTTGTTCCTTTGTTATTTTTTCATTACAATTTAAAGAATTTAGTATGGTTTCACTCCATTTTTCTACTCCATCCTTTAGTGTAAGCATCTTAAATAATCCCAACCCTAAATCAGCTTCTGGCTGTATTGCTTCTGAAACTACACAAGGTATTCTTGCTGCTTGTGCTTCTAATAAAACTAATCCTAACCCCTCATAAATTGAAGGAAATAAAAATAAATCTAAATTATTTAGTATTTCTGGTATATCATTTCTAATACCTAAGAATAATATATTTTCTTCTAATTCATAACATTTAACTTGTGTTTCTATTTCTTTTTTTAAATGTCCATGACCTACTAAAACACACTTTATTTTTTTATTTTTTTTAACTAAATAACTCATTATTTCTATAATAAATTTATGATTTTTTGCATCCATAAATCTTCCTATATGTCCTATTAATATGTCATCCCTTTTTAGTCCAAGTTCTTTTCTTAAATTGTTATTATCATTACAATTTATTATTTTTTTGTAATTTATGTAATTAGGTAATCTTTTATATTTTTTATTTTTTCCTATACTCTCTCCAAATAAATATTTTCCTGCATTATGGCTACAAGCTAAAAAATTTGTGGAGAAAATTCTTATAACTTTAATCATGGAGTTTGTATATACTTTTTTTATAAAGTTATCTTTTTTATCTAAAGTAGTATGGGCATGAGATACTCTAACTTTAACTCCTGCCATCCATGCAGCTATCATAGCTATACCACAGTTAAACAGGGTATGAGCATGAATAGCTTCATACTCTCCCTCTTCTTTTATTACTCTAATTAAATCTTTAATAGCCTTTATAGCGCCTACTTTATTTGGTGCATTTAATCTTATTACTTTACCTCCTAAAGCTTCTATTTCTTCATCATAGTAAGCTTTTTTATTATAGTAAGATATAAAATCAAATTGAATATCCTTATGAACTTCTCTATATAAATTCATAAGCATAGTTTCTGTTCCACCTACATTCATACCACCAACAACATGTAATACTTTTTTTCTTAAATTACTTGAAACACTCATTTAAATTTAAACTCCTATTTACATCTTTTGTTCTTTATTTTTTATAACCCCAATATGGATGGGAATTAACTTATAACATTGTTTATATCTATAAACAGCCATCACTTTAAGAATTACTTAATCATAGAATAGTTCACTTAATTAACTACATAATAAAATAGCTGTTCAATGGTGAACTTTGTTCTATATACTATTCCTAAGCTTACCCCATGTTCAAAATAGAAAAATATTAAGTAACCTATTAAAAATCCTAAATAAACCAATCGTTTTTCAGATCGTTCTAAGCAATTTTTTATTATATAAGGCAATAATATAAAAGAATATGGTTGAAGGGTTACTGTAAATCTAGCAAAAGCCCAATTGAAAGCAGAAAACATCATTATTATGAAACAAACTAAACTTATGTTTACAAATATATTACTATCTGGCCATTTTTCTTTTAATGATTCTCTTTTTATAAATGCAAATAAAACAGGTACTGCAAATAATGCTATTCTTATTAGGTTTGCTCCACCTTCATTGTTTGTAGCATAAGCCCCATATTTTGAATTACTTAAGGAACCAAAAACAATGTCCATAATTGGATTAAATAAAGCTACTGCCACTAATGTAACGGCTAATAGTTTTCCTATGGTTTTTGACCACGCTTCTGTTCTAGCTATGAAGTAAACTGGTATCATTATTACTGATGAATTGTGAAATAAGGTTGCAAATGCTATTGCAGCCATATAGGTTTTCATCTTACCTTTTAAAATTAAAGGTGTGGCTGAAAATATTATTGCTGCGGCTAAAGCTTGTCTTAAAGCATTCATGGTAACAAGATAATATCCTGATGCTATATACATAAAAATAACTAACTCAAAGTAATTTTTTTTACTATAATTTCTTAAAGTCCAGATATTAAGGGAAGTTGTTATTAAAGCTAATGTAAACACCATAACCTGTGGGTTTGTAGATATACTTTTTAAAAATTTCATTAAAGCTAAAAAACCTGGTTCATATCCCTGTGCATTAAACCCTGGTCCAAGCATTTCATAGGTATGAACATAAAATACTGTGTCTCCTATACCATGTCTTAACCCTGCAACTAAAATCAATACAGCAGAAAGTACAAAAGTAAAAAATATAGATGCTTTTCCTGATTTAGTATTTGTTAGTCTAGCTATTAAAGCTATAATATAGGTTGCTATAAGGGTATAAAATAAAACATCCACTTTGTCAAAACTCCTAACTATACTTCTTTTGTATTTTTAATTATGTGTAAATATAATAACCATCCTAAAGGCATTGCTAATATAGTAAGCATTTTACAAGGAACTTCTTTTAAAAAGTTTTTATTTTTACTTATAATAGAACTTGCCACATAATGAACACATTCTTTTAATTTAAACTTTAATGTTGCTTTTGAATTTTTCATATTTTCTACTCTGTAAAAGGCAAATCCCTTTGGATTTTTTTTGTATTGTTTTATCATATTTCTAGATGATCCATCTTCTAAATATTCAACTATACATACTTTTTCATTCATTGTTGCTACTTCATATTTTTCATCTATTTTATAATATTTATAAGCAAGTCCAACATATCTCTCCCCTTCAAACAATGGGTACTTATAATCTCTTGTTAACTCACTTCTATATATTAATTTTTTATCTCCAGGAATTTTATAAGTATTATTAATTTCAAAAAGAGTTGTCCTTTTTAAATGTTCTGGAAACTTACTTCCTATTACTTCCCCATTTTCATAGGCATCTAATGCTATTATTCCTGCCAAATTATCATTTTTATTTTTTTCCCAAAAATTCTTTATTTTCTCTACTGCATAATCTGGCATATAATCATCTGAATCTATACACACATTTAACTCCGTATCTATATTTTCATAAGCTGTGTTATGCGCTCCATGCATTCCTTGATTTTTTTGATATATATATTTTATTTCAAACCCATTGTCTTCCTTAATCCACTGATTTATTAAATTTTTTGTATTATCAGTGGAACCATCATCTACTACTAACCAAGTAAAATCCTTTAAAGTTTGTCTTTTTAAACTTTCATAACATTTATGTATGGTATACCCTCTGTTATATGCTGGAGTGAACACTGTTAATAATGGTTTTTTCACTTTAGTTTCTCCTTACTTTTAATTTATATTGCTTCTCGTAGCTCTAAATATTTTTTCTCTATTTTTTCTACATAAGAATGTATATTGTAATTTTCATCTATAAATTTAAAAGCATTTTCTCCATATGCTTTTATTCTTTCTTTATTGTTCTTTATTTCTATTAATTTATCTATAAAGACTTTGTACTCACCTTCATTAATTATTATTCCTGTTTCATTATTTATTACTTCACTTATACTTCCTACATTCATTGAAACAATTGCTTTTTTAAATGCCATAGCTTCTAAAATAACCATTGGTAATCCTTCATATAGAGATGGTAAAAAGAATATATCTATAATTGGATAGAATTTATAAACATCTCCTTGGAAACCTGTTAGTATAAAGTATTCTTCTAAGTTTAATTCCCTTATTAACTTTTTAACCTGTTCCTCTTGTTCTCCATTTCCAACTAATAATATCTTTGAATCATTAAAATATTCCTTATAATTTGCAAACTCTTTTATAAATGGAATAATTCCTTTTTGCTCATGCAATCTTCCAATGAACCCAATTATTTTTTTATCTTTTGGTATGTTAAATTCTTTAACTATTTCTTCGCTTTTACTTACATCTACCTTAGTTATTTCATCTATATCCATGGCATTAGATAATATAGTTGTTTTATTTTCATAAAGATAATTAGTATGTTCTTTATAAAAGTCATAAACTACCTTTCCACAAGTTATGTTGTGATCATATTTAGGTCTTATATAACCGTCTATCTTTTTATTTTTACTATCATTTTTTAACCATGGGTAACAGTTATGTATATGAGATATTACTTTTACATTTAATGAGTATATTTTCTTTACCATATATGCTTTTAATGAAGCATTATTATCATGGGCATGGATTACTTTTATCTCATTTTCTTTTATTATGTTTTTTAAATCTCTCATTGTGCTAAATAGTTTTTTATTTGAAAAACTTAAAGCGTAGGTTTTTATGCCTTTATCTTCAAATACTTTTTTTAAAGTTTCTCCTCCACAAACTACTATAGGCTCAAATTTTTTCATATTCTTACACATAATAAGTGCCATTTTTTCAGCACCACTTAATTTATTCATTGGTAAAATGTGAAGACACTTCATTTGCTTATCCCTCCAAAACACTTTCATGTATTTTTAAAATTTCTTTTGTAACTCTTCTTACATCGTAAGGGTGTATTTCATCTGGTATTGCAACATTTTTATTATTATTTAAATAATAATTTTCTATAGCTTTAGCTGTTTCTTCATAATCTCCAAGTTTAACTAAAGTTCCTACATTTTTATTGCATACTAAATCTCTATTTCCCCTTATGTCTGTGGCAATAACTTTCTTTCCATTGGCCATAAGTTCCATTATATTTCTTGGTAGTCCTTCTCTGTAGGAAAGTAGTATTCCTATATCTGCTATGTTTATAAGATTATTTATGTCATTTCTAAATCCTAATAATTTTACATTATTACCTAAAGCTCTTTTCTCTATTTCTTCTTTTAACTTTTCTGATAGAACTCCATCGCCTACGCATAATGCTTTTATGTTTGGAAATCTATTTTTTAAAATCTCCATTGATTTTATTAACTGTATATGATTTTTATTTTCGTTAAGTTCTGCAATCATTATGATAATAAAGTCATTCCAAGTTAACCCTAATTCTTTTCTTATATTTTTCTTAATTTCATTATTTAATGGTTTGTATTTAGTTAAATCTAACCCTACCCCCTTAACGAAATAACTTTGTTTAGGTCTTATTAATTTCTTTGTTACTTTATAATCTTCTTCATTTATATTGATAGTTACATCTGTAAATTTAGCCATAAATTTCTCTATTGGATAATAAGTTAGCCAAGCTATCTTTGAACCACCCTTTAAAAAATGGTATCCATGAGCTGTATAAATTGTTTTTATTTTTGGATGTTTTTTCTTTAGTAATCTTCCATATATAGATGCTATGGGAGTATGTACATGAACAATATCATAATTATTTTCTTTTTGAATTTTATCTAAAAGCTTAAATGCTTTTACATTTTCTGAGCTTAAAGGATTTCTATTAAAAGGTATTTCAAAAACTTTAACCCCTTTTTTTATTAACCCTTTATCTACCTCCTTATCAATAGAACATGCACAATCAACCTTATATCCTTTTCTTATTAACTCTTCTATATGTGGTATTAAAAAAGCATTAATAGTTCTACTAACTGTTGTTACATAAAGTATCTTTTTCACCAATTGACTTCCTTTCTTATCTTTTGTTTTATATAACTTAAATTTCATATAAATAGAAAACTCCACATTACCTAGTAATATGGAGCTTCTGCTTTATAAATAAATTAAAATATTAACTAATATATTCTTAAATACATTGTAGTTTATCTATACTACAGCACTTTTACTTAAAACTCTTGCTGGTATTCCAACAGAAGTAGTATTATCTGGTACATAATCTATAACTACAGCACCAGCTCCAATAACCGCACCTTGTCCTATTGTTTTTGATTGTATTACCGTTGATCCAGATCCCATCAAAACACCTTCTTCAATTGTGTCAAAGCCTGATACACTTACATTCCATAATAATGAAACATAATCTTTTATAACAGTATCATGACCAATTCCACATTTAGAACTAATTAAAACGTGATTTCCAACTTTTATATTGGTAGTCATTATTACACCTGGATAAATTATAGTACCATCTCCTATTTCAATAGTTTCATCTATATAAACGGACGGATGTACTATAGTTTCAAAGGAAAATTTATCTTCTAATCTCTCAATAATAAATTTTTTAACTTTATAATTTGCCATAGCAACTACTAAATATGTATTTTTACAAGTATCTATTTCTTCATTATATTTTTCTAGGAAGTCTACTCCCCCTAAAACCTTAATTCCATTTATTGATTTGCCCCATTTATTTTTATCATCATCTATGAATCCAACTATGTTGTATTTGTGTTCTTCTTTATTTATTTGGTTTATAATCCAAACTACTTCTCTTCCAACGCCACCTGACCCAATTATTATGATGTCCTTCATTACCTAAAACCTCTTAAATTATATGATTAAAGTTAATTGCAACCATTAAACTTCTCTATAGTTACATTTCCCTCTTGATTTATTCCTTCTTTTTTAAATACCTTATAAACAGTTAAAAATAATATTTTTAAATCTAATATAAAAGACCATTTTTCAACATACTCTACATCTAGTTCAAATTTATCATGCCAAGAAATTGAATTTCTGCCGTTAATTTGAGCAAAACCTGTTAATCCAGGTGTAACATCATGCCTTTTAAGTTGTCTTTCACTATATAACTCAAGATATTCTACAAGCAATGGTCTAGGACCAACTAAACTCATATCTCCTTTTAATATGTTTATAAGTTCTGGTATTTCATCTAAACTACTACTTCTTAATTTCTTTCCAAAGTTAGTTAGTCTTTCTTTGTCTGGTAGTAAATTTCCCTTTTTATCTCTACCATCCTTCATACTTCTAAATTTAATCATCTTAAATACTTTATTGTTTTTACCCACTCTTTCTTGAGTAAAGAAAATAGGACTTCCTAATTTAATTCTAACTAAAATTGCAACAAATAATATAATTGGTGATAATAGTATTAATCCCGAAAGAGATAGTACTATATCCATAATTCTTTTTATTATAAGTTCAAATTTTTTACCCTTAACCATTGTGTACACCTACTATCTAATATATTTTACCCTTTGTTACTTACTGAAAAGATTTCTAATAATCTTAATAACCTTTTGAATATCATCCTCAGTCATTTTTGTATCTGAAGGCAAACAAATTCCTCTATTAAATATATCTTCTGCTACACTTATTCCTTCATCATTATGATTAAAGAATTCATAATCTTTATAATAAGGTTGAAGATGCATTGGTTTCCATACTGGTCTAGATTCTATATTTTCATTTTCTAATGCTAAAATTATATCTAAAGGCTTAACCTTACTTTCTTCTTTTAGCGTAATTACACTTAACCAATAGTTAGATTCTCCATATTCACATATGGGAGCCATTTCTATTTCACTTATATCTTTAAACCCATTTTTATAAGAATTAAATATATGTTTCTTCTCTAAAATTCTTTGCTCTAATATTTTTAGCTGACCTCTACCTATACCAGCTACTATATTACTCATTCTATAGTTATACCCTAATTCACTATGTTCATAATGTCTTGCATTATCTCTTGATTGAGTTACCCAAAACTTTGTTTTTTGCATCATAACTTCATTATTTGAAACTAACATTCCACCACCAGAAGTTGTTATTATTTTATTTCCGTTAAATGAAAATATTCCATAATCACCTATTGCTCCACTCATTTTACCTTTATATGTAGCACCTAATGATTCTGCCGCATCTTCTATTATTGGAACATTATATTTATGACAAATTACTTTAATTTCATCCATATTTGCACTTTGTCCATAAAGATTAACAACTATAACCGCCTTAGGAAGTTGTCCTTTTTCTGCATGTTTTTCAAAAGCTTTCTTTAAAGCCTTTGGTGACATATTATAACTTTCTTCTTCTGAATCAATAAAAACAGGTATTCCACCTTCATACATGATAGGATTCGCACTTGCTGCGAAAGTTAGACTTGAGCAAAAGACTTTATCATTTTTTTCTATGCCTACACATTTTAATGCCATATGAATAGCAGAAGTTCCTGAAGATAGTGCTACTGCTGATTTACACCCAACATATTCAGCAATTTCTTTTTCAAACCCATCAACATTTTTACCTAGTGGAGCAATCCAATTTGTTTCAAAAGCCTCATCAATAAATTTTTTTTCTAATCCACCCATATGAGGTGATGCTAAATAAATTCTTTTACATTCCATTTTCAAACAACTCTGTTACCAATATAATTTATAAACCCTAAATAAATTTTGGTAACACCTACTCCCTTCTCTTATGATTTAATGAATTCAAATTCATTAAATCTATATATTAATTCTTTTGTAAAAATATCTAATAACTAAAT
>NZ_WHJC01000002.1 GCF_009295725.1 Clostridium tarantellae | reverse complement strand
GGGTTGAATCCTTTTTTCTATACTTTTTCACCTAATAGGTGAATTTTTTTTTGTAGAAAAGCATTATTTTAAGCCATATCTATTATGATTTTTATTTTTTCATGAATAATTAGGGTTTAACATTGAAATTATATTAATTTAAATTTAATAAGTATATAGAGAACATATTTATTGCTATTTCAACAGTTTTGAAGATTTTAAATGTAGTAATATTAACAAAAAAATAATTTAAAATAAGTTTATAAGATAATGTTTTATTCTGTGTCGGAAAAATTTTATATATAAAAAATATCTTTTTTATGGCTAAAATAATATTTTTAGAATATTAATATAATAAAGCACTTAAAAGGAGGCACTATCCTAAATTTAAAATAATATCTTAAATTAAAGAATATTATTTAATTTTAGGGGTGAAAAATTTTATGATAAAAGAATTAACTCCACAAGAAGTTATATATAATTTAAATTTTACAGAAGTAATTACCAGAGAGGAGAAAGACTGCAGTGTAGAATATATAGATGTATGTGAATCAGTAGAGCAAGCTTTAAATATAAGAAATCCAGGGTTTAATGTATATTTAGTTGATTCATTTTCAAAAGAAAAATTAAATAAAATAGTAAGCCATGTAGAAAGTATACTCAAAAAGAAAAATAAACCTAAAGATATATGCTATGTAACTTTAGATGATATTAGAATGCCTAAAGTACTTTTTCTATCTAATGGTATAGGACAGGTATTAAAAAATAGATTAGATGCTGTAAAAAATTTTTATTATGATAAAACTTTTCTATTTTATAATTCTTCAACTAATAAGGAAAAAGAAGATATAATTAATGATATTCAAAGAAAAAGAAGTGATTATATAGGTGGATTGATAAAAGCTGCTAAAGAAGAAGGTTTTGATTTAAAAGCTACTTCATCAGGGTTTGCATTTATTCCTTTATTAGATGGAGAAGCCATAACAGAGGATGAATTTGATGAATTAGAGGATGATTCTAAAGGAGATATATCTATAAAAGCTGGAAAGTTAAAAGAAGGAGCAGAAGGAGTTTTAAATAAGTTAAAAGATATGGAGTTAAATTCCATAGAAAAATTAAAATCAATATTAAGAGATTATTTAAAAGAGGAATCAAAGTATATTAGAGAAGATATGGAAGAAGAATTCAAGGATGAAGAGAAAGCTATTAAATATTTAAATGATGTTTGTGATAGTATAGAAAAAGCTTTAATCACTAATTATACTATGAACTTTGAAGATGATGAAGATGGAATTGAAGAAGTTATATCCAAATATGTTATAAATATAATAATAGATAATAAGGAGCATAGTTATCCAAGAGTTATATTTGAAGAAGATCCTACTATGAGTAATCTTATGGGAACTATAGAATATGAAAATCATAATGGAACGTATTTAACAGATGTATCTTTAATAAAAGGAGGTTCTATTTTAGAAGCAAATGAAGGATGTTTGATTCTTAGATTGAATTCTTTATTAAATAATGATGGTAGTTATTATTATTTAAGGAGAGCATTATTAAATAATAAGATAAGTTATGATTTTAATAGAGGATATTTAGAAATATTATCTTTAAACGGGTTAAATCCTCAACCTATTCCTATTGATGTAAAAGTAATATTAATTGGTGATAGTGAAAGTTTTGATGTACTTTATAATTATGATGAAGATTTTAAAAGTATATTCAAAATAAAAGCAGAGTTTAGTCCATATGTTGATATAAATGATTTTACTAAATATTCTTTAGTAGAAAATATAAATAAAATAGCTAAAGAAAATAAATTATTAAATTTAGAAAAAGATGTTATAAATGAAATAGGAAAATTCTTATCTAGAAAAGCTTCTGATAAAAATAAATTGTATTGGGACATTACAGAAGTTGAAAAAATATTATTATTAGCTAATGATTTAGCTTTAAGTAAGAATAATATAAATATTACTAAAAATGAATTATATGAAGTAGTTTATAAAATGTCTAAGTTTGAAGTTGATTATTTAGAAATGTATAAAAATAAAAAAATATTAATAGAAACAAATGAAAAAATTATAGGTAGTATTAATGGGTTATCTGTAATAGATTTAGGCTATTTAAGTTTTGGAAAACCATTAAGAATTACTTGTGTGTGTTATAAAGGCAGTGGTAGAATAATAGATGTACAAAGAGAAAGTAATTTAAGTGGAAATATACATCAAAAATCTATAAGTATATTAAAAGGATTTTTAAGCAATTTTCTTAATATATATTCAACTATTCCAGTGGATTTTCATTTAAGCTTTGAACAGATTTATGGAAGATTAGAGGGAGATAGTGCATCAGTGGCTGAAGTAATAGCTATGCTTTCTGCATTAAGTAAAATACCTTCTAAGCAAAATATAGCTATTACAGGTTCTATAAATCAATTTGGACAAATTCAACCTATAGGAGGAGTAACTGAAAAGGTTGAAGGTTTTTTTAATGTATGTAAAACTGTAGATAGTTATAAAGGTAAGGGTGTATTGATACCTGAGAGTAATAAAGATGAATTAATATTAAATTCAGAAGTAGAAAGTGCTATTGAAAAAGGGGAATTTAAAATATATACTATGAAAGAAATAAATGATGCAATAATACTTTTATTAGGTGGAGAAGATTTATCTTTTGAGGATATTGCAACAAAGATTAGTTGTGAATTAAATAAATTTAGAGATTAAAGTTAATAATAAAAATGTAGATAAGATATATTTTAAGAAGTATCTTAATCTACATTTTTATTTTATTAAATAAATAATACGAAAAATATTCAAAATTAGTAATATTTGACATTTGTTCTTAGTATATGATAAAATATGGAAGAAGATAACTGGTAGGAGGTGAAAAACTCTAACATTTAGAGTAATTTATTATGTATATAGGTTTTGAGAATTTAGAGGATGTTTTAATTGTTAGTTTTATGGGAGAGTTAGACCATCATAGTGCAGAAGAAGTAAGAGTAAAAGTAGACGATAGAATAGATAGAGATAATATAAAAAAGTTAGTTATAGATTTTTCAGGTGTTACATTTATGGATAGTTCAGGTATTGGTGTTATAATTGGTAGATATAAGAAGATGGCTTTAAGAAAAGGAAATATTTCTATAGCTGCTATAAATAAGAATATAAAAAGAGTATTTGAACTTTCTGGAATATTTAAAATAATAAAAGTTTATGAAAATATAAAAGAGGCAGTTCAGTTTAGTTAATGGAGGAATTAGTATGGTAGATAATAATATGAAGCTAGAGTTTTTAGCGAAATCTCAAAATGAAGGCTTTGCAAGAGTAGGTGTTGCTGCATTTGTATCACAATTAGATCCTACATTAGATGAATTAACTGATATAAAGACAGCGGTATCAGAGGCAGTTACTAATGCCATTATTCATGGATATAATAATGATGAATCTAAAAGTGTTAAGATAGAGACTACTATAGACAGTGGAAATGTAACTATAATTGTAGAAGATGAAGGTAACGGTATAGAAAATATAGACCAAGCTAGAGAACCTTTATATACTTCAAGACCGGATTTAGAACGTTCAGGTATGGGATTTACAGTTATGGAAACTTTTATGGATTTAGTTCAAGTTATAAGTAAAAAGGGGTCTGGTACTAAGATTATAATGCAAAAGAAGTTAGTTCTTTAGCTATAGGTGATGTTTATGGATATAATGAATATGAAAAAAGAAAACTTTAATTATAACTATAATACAGAACTTATAGTTATGGCTAAATCAGGAAATGAAGAAGCTATGAATAAACTTATTGAAGTAAATACTCCTCTTGTTTCTTCAATATGTAAAAAATTTATTAATAGAGGATATGAGTATGAAGATATATTTCAAATAGGGTCTATGGGGTTAGTGAAAGCCATAAATAATTTTGATACTACTTTTAATGTGAAATTTTCTACTTATGCAGTACCAATGATTATTGGAGAAATTAAAAGGTTTTTAAGAGATGATGGAATTATAAAAGTAAGTAGAAACATAAAGGTTTTAGCAAAGAAACTTCATTATGATAGAGAGCAACTTACTAAAAAATTAGATAGAGAACCAACTATAGAAGAACTTTCAGAATACTGTAAAATAAATAAAGAAGAAATAGTATTTGCTTTAGAATCTAGTAATAGTATGCAATATTTATATGATACTATACATCAAGATGAAGGATCACCAGTTTTATTAATAGATAAATTAAGTGAAAATGCAGAGGAAGACAATGAAATGATAGATAAAATTGCATTAAAAGAAGCTATCAATTCATTAGATTTAAAATCAAGACAAATAATTTTATTAAGATATTTTAAAGATAAAACTCAAATACAAGTAGCAAAAATGTTGGGAATAAGTCAAGTTCAAGTATCAAGAATAGAGAAAAAAGTGCTTGGAGTAATGAAAAAACACTTAGAAGAGGGATAAAAATGAAATACTATTATGTAATAAGTTGCATGAAATCTATTTATAAAAGATTACATGTGACTTAATTTTTTTTTGTAGAGTATTATTTCAAATTTAAATAATAGTATTAAATGAATATATTATAAATTAAAAGAAATAATAAAATTGTATTACTAAGATAAAGGAAGGGATATAATGACAAAATACAAGGGTGATGAAAAAGTTAAAAAGAGCTTCGAAAAACTAATTGAAAAAGAAAAACCAAAACCAAAAGTTGTTAAAAATTCTATTAGGGCTTTTATTGTAGGTGGATTAATATGTGTTTTAGGACAATTTATTAAGAATACTTTATTAAATTATGGAATTTCAGAAGAGCATGTTAGTAGTTTAGTGCCTATTATATTGGTGTTTCTTGGAGCATTATTAACTGGATTAGGTTGGTATGAGAAAATTGCAGAGTTTGCAGGTGCAGGGACAGTAGTACCTATTACAGGCTTTTCTAACAGTATAGTTTCTCCGGCTATAGAATTTAAAAAAGAAGGCTTTGTTATGGGTGTTGGAGCTAAAATGTTTACTATAGCGGGGCCAGTATTAGTTTATGGTATTGGAACTTCAGTAATAGTTGGGCTAATATATTATGCATTAATGTACTTTAAAGTAGTGGGGTAATTAGTATGAGTAGTAATTTAAAAAGAATTGGATTACAAACTGTAGAGTTAAAAAGTTATCCAAAAATAATTTCAACATATAGTGTAGTTGGTCCAAAGGAAGGTGATGGGCCACTAAAAAATTATTTTGATAAAATATTGTGTGATGACTGTAATGGACAGGAAAGTTTTGAAAAAGCAGAAAGCAGTATGATGATTACTGCTATAGAAGAAGTAATAAGAAAATCTAATTTAGAAGAACGACAAATAGATTATTTATTTGGTGGTGATCTATTAAATCAATTAACATCTACTAATTTTGTTGCTAGAGAATTTAAAATACCTTTTTTTGGATTATATGGGGCATGTTCAACTATGGCTGAATCTTTAAGTTTAGCATCTATGATAGTAGATGGAGATTTTGCTAAATATGCTATTGCAACGACTTCATCTCATTTTAGTACGGCAGAAAGACAATTTAGATTTCCTTTAGAATATGGATCACAAAGGAAAATACAGTCTCAATGGACTGTAACAGGTTCTGGTGCTATGTTGCTTGGAAAAACAGGGAATTTTCCTTATGTAACACATGTGACTACAGGTATTGTAAAAGATTATGGAATTAAAGATGCAGATAATATGGGTGCTGCAATGGCTCCAGCGGCAGTAGACACTTTATATAAACATTTTAAAGATACAGGAAGAACTGCAAAGGATTATGATGTTATAGCAACTGGTGATTTAGGTACTATAGGGAGAACTTTAACAGAAGATTTGATGTTAGAATATGGATATGACATAAATGGTCATTATATAGATTGTGGAGAAAAAATATTTGATAATGAAAGACAAAAAACTAATTCAGGTGGAAGTGGTTGTGGATGTTCAGCAGTAGTGAGTTGTGGATATTTATACAAAGAATTATTAAG
Source organism: Clostridium tarantellae (assembly GCF_009295725.1). Lineage (GTDB taxonomy): Bacteria > Bacillota > Clostridia > Clostridiales > Clostridiaceae > Sarcina > Sarcina tarantellae. Next base: position 45,630 of record NZ_WHJC01000002.1, on the reverse strand, counting down.
AAAAAATTTTAAAAGAGTATTATTGATTTCTACGGGAGCTTTAATGAGCCCTACATCTTCGCTTCAAGGAGAAAGTATACCAGGTATAGCGCATGCAGTAGCAATAGAATTTAAATAACAAGGTGGTGTTAATATGCAAGATTATATAGGTGCTTTTGTAGTTGGTGGGTTAATTTGCGTAATAGCTCAAGTTTTAATTGATAAAACTAAATTAACACCAGCTAAAATATTGGTAGCATTTGTAACAATAGGAACTATTTTAGGTGCTTTAGGGATATATGAAAAAATAGTTCAAATTGGAGGTGCTGGTGCTACAGTTCCATTACCTGGTTTTGGATATGCATTAGCTAAAGCTACAATTAAAGAAATAAATAAAGAAGGATTAATAGGAGTTTTAACAGGAGGTATTAAAGGAGCAGCAGGTGGAATAACAGCAGCAATTTTCTTTGGTTATATTATGGCAATTATATTTAATCCCAAAACTAAAGGACAATAGATTAATAGTTGAAAATTTGGAAATGATTTAATTAGAGGTGATATTAATGAAAATTAATATAGATAAACTTAAAATAGATAGACCTTTAGTTTTAATTATTTTTTCTGTGATTTTAGGCAATTTAATTTATTGTACTTATGAAAATTATTTAATGGGTGCAGTTTTAATAGCTGTACTTATTTTTTTAATTTATTTTTTTATATTGGATATTCAGTATTTTGTTATTGGTATAATATTCATTGTTTTTTCTAGTTTAACAACAAGTATTTATTATGGAATACAAGAAAATGAAAATTTTATTTATACTTTAAGAGTAAGTAAAATTTATGAAAATTATAGTGCAGGAAATTTAAGAGGAAGAAATATAAAAATATATGGAGAAGATTTTAAGTTTGAAGAAGGAGAAGTAATAAAAGTTAAAGGAAAATTTAAAAAAGAAATAGATTTGGAAAATGGAGTAATAGGAAATATATTTATAGAAAATATAATTGAAAGAAAGCAAGACTTTATATATAAGCTTGTTAATATTAGTAAAGAATATAATCTTTTGCTAAATAAATATTTTTCAAAAGGGGAAAGTGCTTTATTAACTTCTTTAGCTTTTGGAGATAAAAGCAAATTAAGTTATGGTCAAAAAGAATATTTAAAAGAATTAGGAATAATACATCTTATTTGCATATCAGGATTTCATCTAAATTTAATTTTTTCTTATATTTATAAAATATTTTCTCTAAAAGTTGCTATAATAATTTGTGCTATATATGTTTTAATTACTGGATTATCTCCTTCAGCTTTAAGAGCATTTTTTATGATAGTTATAATAAAAAGTTCAACAAAAGTATATAAAACTTATGATAATATAAGTGGTTTAAGCTTATCAGCTATAATTTTATTATTATATAAGCCATATAATCTTTATGATGTAGGATTTAATTTATCTTATTTAGGTACTTTAGGTATTATATTATTTTACAATAAACTTAAGAGATTGTTTTATAAATTACCTAATAGTATTAATTCGTTTATTAGTGTAAGCTTAGCAGCACAAGTATTTATATATCCTTATATGATTTTAAAGTTCAATAGTTTTTCTTTAAATTTTTTATTAGCAGGAGCTATTTTAACTCCTATAATATCATTTATGTTACCATTAAGCTTATTATTATTTTTCTTTTATAAAAATTTAATTGTATTTAAGCTTATTTTTTTTATAACTAAATTAATATTATTAAGTTTTAAAGGAGCTTTAATTTTATTAGATAAATTTTTATTACCAATGAGTTACTCACAAAATGTTTTAGCTATAATATATATACTTATGCTAGGATGTTTTTACATGGCTTATAATGGATTTCAATTATTTAAAAAATTTATTTATATGTTTATTCCAATAGTAATTATGATAAATTATACTCCAAATATAAGTTTTCAAATTTATAATGAGAAATGGAATAAAGCTTTAATAATAAAAAGTGGATTTAGAAAAGTAGCTATAACTAACTCTAACAATAAATTTTTTTATGATAACTTAGGAAAAAACTTTTTTGTTAGTGAGATAAATAATATAAATGAAGATGTATATTGCAAAATAGGGAAAAAATATTTTTTATATTTAGATAAAAGCCTGTCAAAATCTTATTTAATGTTAATAAACAAAGAATATGATATAATACCATTAACTGATAAAGAGGTATATAACATATCTTTTTTTACAGGAAATTTAAAAAAGACAGAATATTGAAAGGTTGATATAAAGTGATAGATTTAGAACTATTACATAGAGAATTAAACGAAGGAAAAATAAGAAATTGTTATATTTTTTGTGGATTAGATGAAATGCTAATAAAGGAAAGTATAGATACAATAGTTAATAAAGCAATAGATAAAGATTTTCGAGAATTAAATATTACCAAGATTGATGGAAATAATTTTAAAGTTGAAGATTTTAAAATTGCCTGTGAAACTGTTCCATTTTTAAGCGAAAAAAAGGCAATAATAGTAGATAGAGTTCCTTTTTTAAAAGAAAAATTAGATAGTGAAAATCAAAAAAATTATAACGAGTGTATAGGATATTTTAAAAATCCCCCAGATTATTGTGTATTAATAGTATATGTATTATTGAAAGACAAAAGAGAAAGAATTAATAAACTAAAAAAATTAATGACTTTAGATAAAGAAGCTTGTATTGTATCAATAGAAAAATTAAAAGGAGAAAAATTTTATAAAAAAGTAGGTAGTATTTTCTTAGAATTAGGTGGGGAAATTTCAAAAGTAGAATTAAGATATTTTTGTGAATTAGTAGAAAATAATTTTGATATTATAAAAAGAGAAGTTGATAAATTAGTAAATTATTCAAATGGAAGACCTATAACTAAAAAAGATATTGAAATTTTATTACCTCATAAAAGTGAATCAGATATTTTTGATTTAGTGGAATTTATATCTATAAGAAAAGCTAATGAAGCTATAGATTTAATGAATGAATTAGTTAATAAGGGAGAAAATCCAATTGTTATATTAAGTCAAATAAGAGATCAGTTTCAAAAATTATATAGAATTAAAATGAGATCACAACAAGGTTATAAAATAGAGGAAATATCTAAAGATTTTAAAGGAGCTTTTGGTTTTTCAATTCCACCTTTTGTTGTAGAAAAATTTATAAATCAAGGTAAAAAATTTTCAAATAAGCAAATAAATAAATGTATTAAAGTATGTATGGAAAGTGAAAAAAAATTAAAAAGCACTAATATAGATGGAAAAACTGAATTAGAGCTTATGATTATAAATTGTCAATTACCTTAAAATTAAAGTTGTTTTAAATATAATAAAAAGGGTGTTAGGATTTCCTAACACCATTATAATTAAGCCATAGCGTTTAACTTAGCAGCTAATCTTGATTTCTTTCTAGCAGCCATGTTTTTATGAACTACTCCTTTAGTAGTAGACATATCTAAAGCTTTAACAGCTCCTTTGAAAGCAACTGTAGCTTCCTCTTTATTCTTAGCAGCAACTGCTACTTCAAATCTCTTTATAGCTGTTTTAAGAGCAGACTTAACCATTTTGTTTTGAGCAGTCTTCTTCTCAGTAACTTTTATTCTTTTCTTTGCTGATTTGATGTTTGCCATTTAGTTCACCCCCTTCGATTTTTATGCCGTCTCTGCAGTTTTGGGGATCCTGCGTACGAGTTCATATTTAACAAAGGTTATTATATCATCATAAATATATAAGTTCAAGTATTTTTTAAAGTTATAAACATAATTATTACTTTTTAGGTAAAAATAATAATAATATTATTATTATTTTTAAGAGGTGAATTTATGTTTGATGTAAGAACAGATTTAGCTGTAGAAACTAGAGAAATGTACAAATCTAAGTTTAATAGGGAGATAGATGGGGTAATTGTAGAAGAAAGAGAAATGGATGATGTAAAGGTAACTAATGTTGATGTAATTGATGAAAATGGAGCAAAAGTTATGGGAAAACCAATTGGAAGATATGTAACATTAGATATTCCTGAATATACTCATTATGATGGTACTATTAAAGATCAAGTAGCTCATGTTTTAGCCACAGCTTTAGAGGAAGTTATAAAAATTCCAGAGGAAAAAACTGCTTTAGTAGTAGGGCTTGGAAACTGGAATGTAACTCCGGACGCTTTAGGTCCACAAGTTGTAGAGAAATTAATGATAACAAGACACTTAAAAAAAGTAATGCCGGATGCCATTGATGATTCTGTAAGACCAGTATGTGCTATTGCACCAGGTGTTTTAGGGATTACTGGAATAGAGACTGGAGAAATAATAAGAGCTTTAGTGGAAAAAATTCATCCATCACTAGTTATATGTATAGATGCTCTTGCATCTAGAAGATTAGAAAGAGTAGCTAGAACTATTCAAATTAGTAATACTGGAATATCTCCAGGTGCAGGTGTTGGAAATCATAGAATGAAATTAAATGAAGAAACATTAGGAGTACCTGTAATTGCTATAGGTGTTCCAACGGTAGTAGATGCTGCAACTATTGCTAATGATGCTATGGATTTAGTTTTAGATGAAATGATAAATCAGGCTGAAGAAGGAAAAGATTTTTATAATATGTTAAAATCTATTAACAAAAATGAAAAGAGTCAATTAATTAAAACCTTACTTAATCCATATGTAGGAGATTTAATGGTTACACCGAAAGAAGTGGATGATGTGATAGATTCAGTAGCAAAAATTATATCTAATGGAATAAATATAGCTTTACAACCTAACATGATTATGGAAGATATTAATAAATTTTTAAATTAAGAATAACATAATATTTTTCCCTTTCTCATATAAATTTAAATATGAGGGAGGGATGAATTTTGAAGACAGCTAAAAATAAAAGTGCAATATCTGTTGGAATGATTTTATTATTAAGTTTTTTACTATTATTTATGTTTAGATTTATAAAGGTTGCATTAAGTAAAGATGTACATGGAAACTTATCTTATGTGCAGTTACTGAATGGAGGTATGCCTCTTATAAAGGGAACTTATTATGATAAAGAAGCATATATAGAGAGTAATACAAGCATAACAAATTTAATATTAGAAGCTTTAAATATAAAACCAATAGATCCTATAGATTTAGCTATGGAAGCAATTCCTTATTTTAATTCAATGAGCAAAATAGCAAAATTAGATAAGCCAGATTCTTTAGATGTAACTAATATATTATCCTTTAATTTAAATGATGATACCATAGATATGTTTTCAAATGAAGAAATGAATGCCACTAATGCTACAGTAAATAATGCAGCGTATGATCCAAGTTTAAAGAAAGCACTAGATCAGTCAAAACCAGAAGTGTTAATATATCATACTCATACTGCAGAAAACTATGGAAAAGAAAATAACCGGTCTACTGATGACAATGTTACTGTAGTTGGAGTTGGAAATTTAGTAGCTAAAGAACTAGAGGAGAATTATGGAATATCAGTTATTCATGATAAAACTTTTCATTCATCAGATTATAATGCTAGTTATGCAAGATCTAAAGAAACTGTAAAAAAATATTTAAATAAATATGGAGATTTTAAATTAATAGTAGATATTCATAGAGATACTGTTGGCGATCATAATAGAAAAGCTGTTGTAACTAATATAAATGGAGAAGATACAGCAAAAATACTTCCGGTAACTACAAAAAATACGCCACATTTTAGCAAAACCACTGAAATAGCTATGTTTTTTATAAATAAAGGATATGAATTATTTCCTGGATTAGTGAGAAGGAAAGAGCCTTTAGTTTATAATAATGGAAGTAAAGCTTTTAATCATGAGTTAAGTCCTAACTCTATATTAATTGAATGTGGTGCTGTAGAAAATGCACCACAAGAAGCAATGGCTACTGCTAAATATATAGCAAGACTTATAGCCGAATATATAAATAGATAATTGAATAAAATTAAAAAATTTGAACATCCTTAATAGATAGTATTTTGCATTTTAAATTTGATTTATAAAAATTAGAATGCATTAAAATTTTATCTTAGGGGTGTTATTTTTTGAAGAAGATTATTTTTACAATACCATTTATATTATTTTCTATAATATTTTTTTGGGGTTATGTTAATATTAACATTGAGAATACTAAAGTATTTAATAATAAAGATTTAGAAGTTAGTAATGTGGATTCAGAAAAATTAAAAGAAGAAACTGGTATGGATTTAAGTATGTTTAGTAAAGATGAAAGCAAAATAAAAATATATAGAGAAGATGAAGAAGTATATGCAGTTATAGATAATTATAAAGTTGATATAAATAAAGGAATAATAGGTAAAGGATTAGTAAATTTAATAGATAGTATAAATCATTTTATAGATAAGATATCTACCTTTGTAGAGATTGTAATGGCTTCATGATATAATTATTATTGACAGTTTTATACCTAATTGTGATATAATTTATTTTGACTTATTTTGCATGGGGGTGAAAACTGTTCAAAAGCTTATATAATAAGGTAAGAGAGCAGGTTTAGATATGGATAAAAAGAAGTATATAAGAAACTTTTCAATAGTAGCGCATATAGACCACGGTAAATCAACTTTAGCAGATAGACTTTTAGAAAAAACAGGAACATTAACTGAGAGAGAAATGGAGCAGCAGGTTCTAGATACTATGGATTTAGAAAAAGAGAGAGGAATAACAATTAAATCTCAGGCTGCAAGATTAATATATAAAAAAGATAATGGAGAAGAATATATATTAAATCTTATAGATACTCCAGGACATGTAGATTTTACATATGAAGTTTCAAGAAGCTTAGCGGCATGTGAAGGTGCTGTACTTGTAGTTGATGCGACACAAGGTATTCAAGCACAAACATTAGCTAACTGCTATTTAGCTTTAGATAATGATTTAGAAATTGTACCAGTAATAAATAAAATAGACCTTCCAAGTGCTAGACCGGATGAAATAAAACAAGAAATAGAAGATGTTATAGGAATAGAAGCAGAAGATGCACCTTTAATATCAGCAAAAACTGGACTAAATATAGAAGATGTTTTAGAAACTATAGTAAAACATGTTCCATGTCCGGAAGGTGATGAAGAGGCTCCTCTTAAAGCTTTAATTTTTGATTCTTATTATGACAGTTATAAAGGTGTTGTATGTTATGTAAGAATAAAAGATGGAGTTGTAAAGCCAGGTACGAAGATTAAACTTATGTCTACAAACAAGGTTTATGAAATTACAGAGGTGGGAGTATTTACACCTGCATTAATGCCAGTTAAACAATTAAGTGCTGGGGAAGTTGGATATATAACAGCTTCTATTAAAAATGTAAGAGATGCTAGAGTTGGAGATACTGTAACATATGCTGATAGACCAACAGATGAGGCATTAATGGGATATAAACCAGCTATACCAATGGTTTATTCAGGAATATATCCAGTTGATGGAGCAAAATATGAAGAACTTAAAGAAGCTTTAGAAAAGCTTCAGATAAATGATGCTGCATTATCATTTGAACCAGAAACTTCAATAGCTTTAGGTTTTGGTTTTAGATGTGGATTTTTAGGGTTACTTCATATGGAAATAATTCAAGAAAGAATAGAAAGAGAATTTAATTTAGATATAATTACAACAGCACCATCTGTTATTTATAAAATAACAAAAACTGATGGAGAAGAAATGGATTTAACAAATCCAACAAATCTTCCTCCAATGACTGAGATTGCACACATGGAAGAGCCAGTTGTAAAAGCATCTATAATAACGCCTACAGATTATACAGGAGCAGTTATGGAACTTTGCCAAGAGAGAAGAGGTAAATTTATAGATATGCAATATATAGAGGAAACAAGGGTTGTTATACACTATGAAATTCCTTTAAATGAAATAGTATATGATTTCTTTGATACATTAAAATCAAAAACTAGAGGTTATGCATCTTTAGATTATGAACTAAAAGGTTATGAGGAATCAAAATTAGTTAAGTTAGATATTCTTTTAAATGGCGATACAGTAGATGCTTTATCTATGATAGTTCCAGAATCAAGAGCTTATCATAGAGGTAGAGCAATAGCTGAAAAGCTTAAAGAAATAATTCCAAGACATATGTTTGAAGTGCCAATTCAAGCAGCTGTAGGGTCAAAGGTAATAGCAAGAGAAACAGTTAAAGCTATGAGAAAAGACGTATTAGCTAAGTGTTATGGTGGAGATATTTCAAGAAAGAAAAAGCTTCTTGAAAAACAAAAAGAAGGTAAGAAGAGAATGAGACAATTAGGTTCTGTTGAAGTTCCACAAGAAGCATTTATGGCAGTATTAAAAGTAGATTAATTATAAAAATCTCTAAAGAATTTAATTCTTTAGAGATTTTTTTTATAAAATAAAAAAAATAGGAATGAAATAAACTCTCTCTAAATATATTTATACAAATAACAAATAACAAAATTATGTAAACAGGGGGAGCGGTTTAGTATGTTAAAAGCAAAATTAAGAGATTTAAAATTAAAATGTAGAAAATTTAGAAATGAGGGAAGAGCTACTGGTTTATTAAAAAGAAAAAATGGTGAAAACGTGCCTATAAGTATAAAAGGTTCAGATTTAGATAAACTTATACAAAGAGAAGGCAGAGAAGGAGTTATAGATTTGCAATTAAATGAAGAAGTTATACAAACTGAAATAATAGATTTGCAAAGACATCTTTTAGTTCATAATATAATTAATATTGATTTAAAAGAAATATAAATAAAAGCTCATGGTTTTTCCATGAGTTTTTATTTGTATGATTGTGTTAGAATAATAAAATAAGAAAGGTATGCATTACCTTTCTTCAAAAATATTTATATAAAATTTGGAGGTAAGTATGAAAAAACTATCTTTGTATATACATATTCCTTTTTGTAAGCAAAAATGCCTATATTGTGATTTTTCTTCTTATGCAGGGAAAGAATTTTTAAAAAAAGAATACATTAAATATTTATGTGAAGAAATAAAAGAAATAAAAAAATATATTCCTAATCATTATATAGAAACTATATTTATAGGTGGAGGAACACCTAGTATTTTAGACCTATCTGAATTAAATGAATTATTAAAGGCTATAAATACACTTACATTAAGCAAAGATATTGAATTTTCTATAGAATGTAATCCAGGAAGTATAACAGCTGAGAAATTAGAGTTAATGAAATTAAATGGAGTAAATAGAATAAGTATTGGATTACAAGCTATTCAAGATAATTTATTAAATAAATTAGGAAGAATTCATACATTTAATGATTTTAAAGAAAATTTTTTATTAGCAAGAAAATATGGGTTTAATAATATTAATGTAGATTTAATGTTTGGATTACCTAATCAAAAAATTGAAGATTGGGAAGAAACTTTAAATTCAATAATAAATTTATCGCCAGAACATATTTCAGCTTATAGTTTAATAATTGAAGAAAAAACTCCTTTTTATGATTTTTATGAATGTGGAAAGATTCAATTACCTAATGAAGATGAAGAAAGAGAAATGTATAATTTAACATTAAAAAAATTAAGTGAACATGGGTATAATCAATATGAAATATCTAATTTTAGTAAGAAAAATAAAGAATGTAGACATAACTTAGCTTATTGGGATTTAAAAGAATGGTTAGGTATTGGGACAGCGGCTACATCTTTTATAAATAATAAAAAAATAAAAAATGTAGAAAAAATAGAAGATTATATTGCATTAATAAAAAATAATAAGAAACCTATTGAAAGTATAGAAAAGAACAGTATTGAAAATAATATGGAAGAGTTCATGTTTATGGGGTTAAGAAAAATAGATGGTATAAGTGAAGAAGAATTTAAAAAGAGATTTAGAAAAAATATAGATGATATTTATAGAGACATTATACATAAGTTTCAAAAGGAAGAGCTATTAATAAGAGAATCAGGAAAAATATATCTTACTAAAAAAGGTATTGAATTATCTAATTTAGTTATGATGGAATTTTTATTATAAAAATATTACTTTAAAATTTCTTTAGTAATATATATTAATTTGTATTAAATAAAATAGAAGATATGATAAGAAATTATTAATTTTAAATATTATAGAAAAAATAAGAATTTAATAGTTATTTAAAGAAAAATAAAAATAAATTTGATTAATATGCTTAAATAAATAATAAAAGGCTAAAATAAAATTGACAAAAAAAAAGATAAATAATATATTAATAGTGTAGTCATTAGCACTCATAAAAAGTGAGTGCTAATAAAAGAGGTGAGATTAGTGATAGATGATAGAAAATTAAAGATTTTACAGGCTATTATTAGTGATTATATATCAACAGGAGAGCCTGTAGGTTCAAGGACTATCGCTAAAAAGTATGACCTAGGAATAAGTTCAGCAACTATCAGAAATGAAATGGCTGACTTAGAAGATATGGGATTTCTAGAACAACCTCATACTTCAGCAGGAAGAGTTCCTTCAAGTAAGGGATATAGGCTTTATGTAGACCGAATTATGGAATATGAAAGATTAAGTCCAGATGAAGAACTTATGATAAAGCAGTGTATAATAAATGGTGCTCTATATGAAGTAGATAAGATTATTAAACAAGCAAGCACTTTATTATCAGAACTTACAAAGTTAACTTGTGTTGTTAAAGCACCTTCTATAAGAATGAGCTTTATAAAGTCAATACAATTAATAATTGTAGATGATAGTAATATGTTGTGTGTACTTGTAACAGATAATGGAGTTATAAAGAATAATTTAATAAAAGTTAATAGAGCTCCAACGTTACAAGAATTAAGTAAAATAAATGCTATTACCAATAGTAGATTGAAAAATCTAACTATAGATGAAATAAATCTAGAGGTAATAAATATGCTAAAAGCTGATCTGGTAGGCTATGAAGATATATTTAATGCCTTGATACCTGCTTTGTATGAAAGTTTAAAGGTTCATGAAAAATCAGAAATGTTTATGGAAGGTACTACAAATATCTTTAATTATTCTGAGTATAATGATATAGAAAAAGCTAAAGAAATATTATCGTTATTGCACAATAAAGACAATGTTTCTAAGCTTATAAATGGAGATGAAGATATAAGTATCAAAATAGGAGATGAAAATTTTCTTCCAGAAGCAAAAGAATGTTCTGTAATTTCAGCAGGGTATTATTTAGACGGAAAGCCTTTAGGATCTATAGCATTGATAGGACCTAGAAGAATTAACTATTCAAAAGTTATTAGCTTAATGAATGGTGTTATGAAAGAACTTAATGAAATTTTAAATAATAGATAAAAATAGAAAAGAGGTGTTAGTTTAAGTGATTAATGATAATGAAAAAGATAAAGATTTAAATGAAAATATACAAGAAAATGATGATACAGTTGAAACTGTAGAAGAAAATGCCGAAATCACTTCTGACGATACAGACAAGGAGGAAAATCAAGAGGAAAAAGTTCTTGATTTTGAAGAGTTAAAAGCTTTAAAGGAAGAAAATATGTTGTTTAAAAATAAAACAAAAAAATTAGAAAATGAATTAGAAGCTTTAAAAGATAGATTATTAAGAATTAATGCAGAATATGAAAATTATAGAAAAAGAACAGATAAAGAAAAAGAAAGAATTTATACTGATGCTTGTGAAGATGTTTTAACGAAAATTCTTCCAGTATTAGATAATTTAGAAAGAGCAGTAGCGGTAGATGGTACTGTTGATGATCTTAAAAAAGGTGTAGAAATGACTGTAAGACAGTTTCAAAATGCACTTGAAAATCTTCAAGTTGAAGAGATAGATGCAACAGGACAGTTTGATCCAAACTTACATCAACCTTTAATGCATGCTGAAGATGAAAATTATGGTGCAAATGAAATAGCTGAAGTCTTCCAAAAAGGATATAAAAGAGGAGATAAAGTTATTAGACATACCATGGTTAAAGTTGTAAATTAAAGATTAAAGATAAATTTAAGTTAAAAAGAATTTTAAATTAATAGATATAAATAATTTGAAAATAGGAGGAATTTATTATGGCTAAAATAATAGGTATAGACTTAGGAACAACAAATTCATGTGTAGCTGTTATGGAGGGAGGAGAACCAGTAGTTATAACTAACTCAGAAGGTGCTAGAACAACTCCATCAGTTGTATCATTTCAAGCTAATGGTGAAAGATTAGTAGGTCAAGTAGCTAAAAGACAAGCAATTACTAATCCAGATAAAACAATAATGTCAATAAAAAGACATATGGGAACTGATTATAAGGTGACTATAGATGGAAAAGATTATACACCTCAAGAAATATCAGCAATGATACTTCAAAAATTAAAAGCTGATGCTGAAGCTTATTTGGGAGAAAAAGTAACTCAAGCAGTTATAACAGTTCCAGCTTATTTTAATGATGCTGAAAGACAAGCAACAAAAGATGCTGGTAGAATAGCTGGACTAGAGGTATTAAGAATAATAAACGAACCTACAGCAGCTGCACTAGCTTATGGTTTAGATAAAATGGATGATACTCATAAAATATTAGTATATGACCTAGGTGGTGGTACATTTGATGTATCTATACTTGATTTAGGTGATGGAGTATTTGAAGTTGTATCAACAAATGGAGATGCTAGATTAGGTGGAGATGACTTCGACCAAAGAATTATAGATTATATAGCAAATGATTTTAAAAATCAATATGGAATAGATTTAAGACAAGATAAAATGGCTTTACAAAGATTAAAAGAAGCAGCAGAAAAAGCTAAAATTGAGTTATCTTCATCAACTCAAACAATAATAAATTTACCATTTATTACTGCTGATGCTACAGGTCCAAAGCATATTGATATGACTTTAACTAGAGCTAAGTTCAATGAAATAACTCATGATTTAGTTGAGAAGACAATATCAATAATGAAAGAAGCTATTAAACAAGGTAATGTATCAATGTCAGATGTTGATAAGATATTATTAGTTGGTGGATCAACAAGAATACCAGCAGTTCAAGAAGCTGTTAAAAACTTTACTGGAAAAGATCCTTCAAAAGGAGTTAATCCAGATGAGTGTGTAGCTATGGGAGCTGCTATACAAGCAGGAGTATTAACTGGAGATGTTAAAGATGTATTATTACTAGATGTTACTCCATTAACATTAGGAATTGAAACTTTAGGTGGAATAGCAACTCCATTAATAGAAAGAAATACAACAATACCAACAAGAAAAAGCCAAATATTCTCAACAGCTGCAGATGGTCAAACATCAGTTGAAATTCACGTAGTTCAAGGTGAAAGACAAATGGCTGCTGATAATAAAACTTTAGGAAGATTTACTTTATCAGGAATAGCCCCAGCTCCAAGAGGAATTCCACAAATAGAAGTTGTATTTGATATAGATGCTAATGGATTAGTTAAAGTTTCAGCAGCAGATAAAGCAACTGGTAAAGAGGCTAATATTACAATAACAGCTTCAACTAACCTTAGTGATGATGAAATAGATAAGGCTGTTAAAGAAGCAGAACAATTTGCAGAAGCAGATAAGAAAAGAAAAGAGTCAATAGAAGTTAAAAATAATGCAGAGCAAACTGTTTATCAAACAGAAAAAGCTTTAGAGGAACTAGGAGATAAAGTTTCTGCTGATGATAAAGCAAAAGTAGAAGAAAAACTTGCAGCAGTTAGAAGCGTAAAAGATGGAGAAGACATTGAAGCTATCAAAAAAGCTATGGATGAATTAACTCAAGAGTTCTACGCTATATCTTCTAAAGTATATCAAGAAAATGGTGGAGCACAAGCTGGTGAAGGATTCGATCCAAACAATATGGGTGGAAATGCAGAAGCTAGTGAACCACAAGATGATAATGTAGTTGATGCTGACTTTAAAGTTGAAGATGATAAATAATTTTTATATCACAACTACGGAAGGTTTGATATAATATAAAGGTATATATTAAAACATAAGGGAAGGCATCCGTCTTCCCTTTTTGTAAGTAATTTCAAGTATAGGTGGTGAAAGTAGTGTCTAAAAGAGATTATTATGAGGTGCTAGGTCTTCAAAAAGGTGCTTCAGATGATGACATAAAAAAAGCTTTTAGAAAATTGGCGTTAAAATATCACCCTGATAGAAATCCAGGTGATAAAGAGGCAGAAGAAAAATTTAAAGAGCTTAATGAAGCTTATCAGGTATTAACAGATGCAGAAAAAAAAGCTCAATATGATCAATTTGGTCACGCTGGTATGAATGGTGCCGGTGGCTTTGGTGGCGGTGGCTTTAGTGGTGGTTTTGACTTTAATGACATGGGTGGTTTTGGAGATATATTTGAAACATTCTTTGGCGGTGGCTTTGGTGGTGGTGGTTCCACTTCAAGAAGAAATGCACCTCAAAGAGGTTCAGATTTAGAATATTCTTTAAATATTAATTTTGAAGAAGCTGTATTTGGTGTTGAAAAAGAAATATCTTTAACAAGAACAGAAAATTGTGAAACTTGTAAAGGAACTGGTGCTAAACCAGGAACATCACCAAAAACATGTGCTAAATGTGGTGGTTCAGGACAAATAAGAGTAACAAGACAAACACCTTTAGGTAACTTTATGTCTACATCAACATGTGATGCTTGTGGCGGTAAAGGTAAAACTATTGAAAGTCCTTGTCCAGATTGTAAGGGAAAAGGAACGGTAAGAAAAAATAGAAAAATAACAGTTAAAATTCCAGCTGGTGTTGATACAGGAAATGTTATTCCTTTAAGAGGACAAGGAGAACATGGTGTAAATGGTGGTCCAGCAGGAGATTTATATATTAGAATAGCGGTAGCACCATCTAAGATATTCAAGAGAACTGGTTCAGATATTCATTATGAATATACAATAAGTATGGCTAAAGCTGCTTTAGGTGCTGAAATAACGGTTCCAACTGTAGATGGAAATGTTAAATACACAGTTCCAGCAGGTACTCAACCAGGAACTAAGTTTAGATTAAGAGGAAAAGGTGTTCCTAAAATTAACTCTTCAAGTAGAGGAGACCAGTATGTACATGTTAAGGTAGAAGTACCTAAACATTTAAATAAAGAACAAGAAGAAGCATTAAGAGCCTTTATGATAGCTTCAGGAGAATCAGTTAATGAAAATGAAGAAAAAGGTGGATTCAATTTCTTTAAGAAAAAGAAATAAATAAATTTACACAAATTAAATTATTGTTTTTAATTTAATAAAACCTACACTAATAAAATTTTAGTGTAGGTTTTTTCATTAAAAAAAATGAATTTGTCTTTTTTTGAAGTAGACTCCTTTTAAGTTTAATGATTCTATCATATCTGTAGCTATTTTGAAATTATCACAAATTCTGTCATTAGAATGAGAATCGGAACCTAAAGTTACATATTTTCCTCCTAAATCTTTATATAGTTTATACACTTCTATAAGAGATGTTCTTGAAGATTTTTTTGAAAGCCTTTTTGTATTTAGTTCCATTACTTTTTCTTTTTGAATTAAGGTTTTTATTATTTCACTTAAAACTTCTTTATGAATATTTAGGTTTATTTCAGCACCATTAAAAGGTGCATATCTGTATAGATAATCAATATGTCCTAAGGAATCAAAATTATTATGAGTTTGTACACATTTTAACATGTATTTAAAATAAGTTTGAAAAAATTGTTTTTCATCCATTTCTAATTTTATATAATCTTTAAAAATATCTATATCATTTACACTATGAATTGATCCAATTATATAATCAAAAGAATAACTATCCATTAATTTTTCATTTTCCTTTAAAGTTGAAAGAGAAAGTCCAGTCTCTATACCAAGTAAAGTTTTTTCGTTTCTATATTTTTCATATGTAGCAAAATATTTAGGTAAGTTACAACGAAACTCTGTTGGTACAGGGTAATTAAGGTCAAGATGTTCTGTAATTATAAGACCAATATTATTTTTTTTAGCTATTTTTATAGCATCTTCAATTTTCATTTTACTATCGCTTGAAAATTCAGTATGAATATGAGAATCAAAAATCATAATTACCTCCAAATTTATTTTTTTATTTAAGTATTATAACATTATTTTATTATATACTTTTTAAGTTTTGGTTATTTTAAGTAAATATATATATTAATTACAGTATAAAAATACTTGTAAATATGTCAATAATCATAGACATATATAATGTCAAAGTGTAAAATATATTATTAGTCAAAGTAGATAAAGAAAGGATTGATATATAAATGGACGGAATTTGGATTGAGGTTAGAGTTATAACAAAAAGTGAAGCTTTAGAGGCTGTATCAGGAATATTTTATACATTAGATTGTAAAGGTGTAGCTATAGAAGACCCAAATGATATTTTAGGAAGAGAAACAGGACCATTAACTTGGGATTTTGCAGATATAAATATATTAGAGCATAAAGGAAATGCGGCTGTAGTTAGAGGATATTTCTCAGAAGAAGATAATATAGAAGAAATTTTAACTTATGTAAATGAAAAAATGGAAGAGTTAAAAAAGTGTGGTTTAAATGTTGGTGAAGCTAAGGTAGAAGCTGAAAAAATGTATGAGCAAGATTGGGCTAACAATTGGAAGAAGTATTATAAGCCAATTAAAATAGGTGAAAGAATAGTTATTAAACCAATTTGGGAAGAATATGAAGTTAAAGGAAATGATTTAATAGTAGAACTTGATCCAGGAATGGCTTTTGGTACTGGTGACCATGAAACTACTAGTATGTGTATTAAAGCATTAGAGAAATATGTAAAACCAGAGACAACTGTATTTGATATAGGAACTGGTTCAGGAATACTTGCTATAGTTGCATCAAAACTTAAAGCTAAGCATGTGGTAGGAGTAGATTTAGACCCAGTGGCTGTAGATGCTGCAAAAGAAAATATAAGCTTTAACGATATAAGTAATATAGAGGTTCTTTATGGAAATCTTTTAGATGTAGTGGAAGGAAATGCAGATATAGTTGTAGCTAATATACTTGCAGAAGTAGTTTGTATATTAGTAGATGATGTTAAGAAGATTTTAAATAAAGATGGTATATTCATAACTTCAGGAATAATACATGATAGAAGACAAATGGTTATAGATAAGCTAGAGCAAGAAGGTTTTGAAGTAATGGAAGTTAACATAGATGGAGAATGGAATTGCATTGTGGCTAAGTTAAAATAATTTAGTTTTTCAAGGAGAGATTGTGTATGCATAAATTTTTTACATCTTGTGAAATGTTTACAGAAACACACGCTATTATAGTAGGTGAGGATGTAAAGCACATTTACAAGGTTTTAAGAGTTACCAAGGGTGAAAAGGTGGCTATAAATAATCTTCAAGGAGAAGAGTTTCTAGGAGAAGTAGAAGAAGTAAATAAGCAACAGGTTACTATAAAATTATTAGAGAAATTAAATATAAACAATGAAAGTAATATACATATAACATTATTTCAAGGACTACCAAAGGCAGCAAAAATGGATTTGATAGTACAGAAATGTGTTGAATTAGGAGTGAACGAAATAGTTCCAACCATTACAGATAGAGTAGATATAAAACTTAAAGGTGAATTTAAAAAATTAGATAGATTAAATAAAATATCTTTAGAAGCTTGTAAGCAAAGCAAGAGAAGTCAAATCCCTAAGGTATTAACACCAATAGATTTTAAAGATGCTTTAGAACTTATGAAAAATATGGATTTAATAGTTATTCCATATGAAAATGCAACAGGTTATGGAGTAAAATCCATGATTAAATCTATAGATATTTCTAATATTAAAAATATTGGTATTATGGTGGGACCAGAAGGTGGTTTTGAAGAAAATGAAATAGAATATTTAAAGCACATAGGAGCTCATATTGTTACATTAGGTCCAAGAATTTTAAGGACTGAAACAGCGGGATTTACTTGTATTGCCCTTTTACAATATGAACTTGGTGATGTAGGAGGGAAATTTTAATGAAGGTTGCATTTGCCACATTAGGTTGTAGAGTTAATACATATGAATCAGAAGCAATGATGGAGAAATTCACTAGAGAAGGATATGGAGTAGTAGATTTTAATGAAGTTGCGGATGTTTATGTAATTAATACATGTAGTGTTACTAACATGGGAGATAAAAAATCTAGACAAATAATAGGGAGAGCTAGAAGATTAAATCCAGATGCTATAATTGCTGCTGTTGGTTGTTATGCACAAATAGCACCTAAAGAAGTAGGGGCTATTGAGGGAGTTAATGTTGTTTTAGGAAGTAGAAATAAGGGAGAAATAGTTTATTATGTAAATAAAGCTAGAGATGAAAAAAAACAACAAATAAAAGTTGCTGCTGTATTAAAAAATAAAGTTTTTGAAGACTTAAATATAGAAAATTATAATGATAAGACAAGAGCTTTCTTAAAAATTCAAGATGGATGCAATAGATTTTGTGCATATTGTTTAATTCCTTATACAAGAGGTTCAGTATGTTCAAAAGACCCAGATAAGGTTTTAAATGAAATTAGAAGTTTAGCACAACATGGGTTTAAAGAAATAATATTATCAGGTATTCATACTGCTTCTTATGGTGTTGAATTAGATAAAAAAGTTACATTAATAGATTTATTAGAAGAAATAGAGAAAATTGATGGTATTGAAAGAGTTAGAATAGGTTCTATAGACCCAACGTTCTTTACAGAGGGGATAGTTGAAAGAATGTTAGCTCTTAAAAAGTTATGTCCTCATTTTCATCTTTCTCTTCAAAGTGGTTGTAATGAGACATTAAAGAGAATGAACAGAAGGTATACAGCTAAAGATTATGAAGATATAGTAAATCTTTTAAGAGAAAATATAGAAAATGTTTCAATAACTACAGATGTAATTGTTGGATTTCCAGGAGAATCAGAAGAAGAATTTAATAAAACATATGAATTTTTAGAAAGAATCAAATTAACAAAAATGCATATATTTAAATTTAGTCCTAGAACAGGTACTAGAGCAGCAAATATGGAAAATCAAGTAGATGGTAATATTAAAGAACAAAGAAGTAAAAAGCTTATAGAATTAAATACTGATAATGAAGAAAAGTTTTCTAAAGCTTATTTAGGAAAAACAATGGAAGTTTTATTTGAAGAAGAAGTAGCTAAGAAACCAGGTGTTTATGGTGGATATACTTCAAATTACATAAGAGTAGAAGCAAATTCAAATTGTAATATCTCAGGAAAAATATTAAAGGTTAAGATTTATTCATTTAGTGGAGACATGGCAGAAGGTGAAATAGTTATATAAAACTTAAATTAATATAAAAAGTTCTCTTATTATTATAATTTAAATAATATATAATATAAGAGAATGGGAGGTGAATTTTATGTCAGAGTGTATTTTCTGTAAAATAGGAAAAGGGCAAATTCCAAGCAAAAAGGTTTATGAAGATGATAAAGTTATAGCTTTTCATGATATAAATCCAGAAGCTCCAGTCCATGTACTTGTAATTCCAAAAGAACATATTGAAAGTGTAAACATGATTGATGAAAATAATAGTAAAATTATAGCACATATTTTTGTTGCTATTAATAAAATAGTAAAGGAATTAAATATTCAAGAAAGTGGATATAGGGTAGTTACTAATTGTGGGCAAGACGGAGGTCAAACAGTAGGTCATATTCATTTTCATGTATTAGGTGGAAGAAATCTACAATGGCCACCAGGCTAAATATAAAAAATATTAATGTTAACTTCTTGACAGTATCAAATACATTATTGTATAATATAGCGTGTGTTATTTAGGCCCACAGCTGTGAATTACATTAATAATTTACGCTAGCGGAGGGAGGGATAAAGAATGTCAGAAATCAGAGTAAGAGAAAATGAATCATTAGAGCAAGCATTAAGAAGATTTAAGAGACAATGCGCTAGAGCTGGAGTTCTTTCAGAAGTAAGAAAAAGAGAACACTATGAAAAGCCAAGCGTAAAGAGAAAGAAAAAGTCAGAAGCTGCTAGAAAGAGAAAATTCAAGTAGTTTAAATTGAATTTCTTTTGAAAGAAGGTATTATGTTTAATACCCTGGATTAAAGAAATACTTCAAGGGGCTATAGGTGAACTTATTAAGTAATACCTAGTCTGCAATACTTTTAGTTTTAAAAACTGATAGTGTTAAGCTTGAGGATGAATAGGTTATATAAATCTTAGCAAAGAAATCAAGCAAAGCCAATAACTATGCTTGAGTTCCAAAAGGGAAATAAACAGATTTAAAATAAATCCTGTTGAAATTACCTTCCTCAGCAGTTAAGTGAAGATAAAATTAGAAAATTTATAAACCAAACAGCTGTAGAAGTGGGAACTAAGTGGCATTAAAAGTTTTATTTAAAGTAAGACTTATGAATCAAATAGTTAAAAAGTTTTTAAATAAACAAAGAGTTCGTATTTGCGAACTCTTTTTTTATTTAAGAATTTTTTATAAATTACAACAATTAATAAAATTAGAATAAAACACCTTAATTTTTCATAGATTACAATGAAAAATATTTTTATGGGAGTGAGGTATTATGGAGCAGAAATTGAACAATTTAAAGTTGACAGTAGCAGAAGGTATGGATTTTCCTAAGGAAATAGTAGCTGGAATTCCTAGTGTAACAGTAGTTGGTCAGTGTGAAGTAATTATTGAAAATCATAAAGGCATTTTATCTTTTGAAGATGAGTTTATGAAAATTAATACAAAATTAGGAGTTTTAAATATTAAGGGTGAAAATTTAGAAATTATTTTTATTGGAGGAAATACAATAACAGTTGGAGGAAAATTTAAAGGTCTTAGTTATGGGGAGGATCTATAGATGAACTTTAATTTTTTAAAATCTGGTATTGTTGAAGTGCAAGTTATAGTTTTTAATAGAGAACAATTACTTAATGCTTTATGGAATAGAGGGATAAAGATACATAATGTAAAGAAAAAAGATGTATCCACCCTTATAATGACTATAGATTATATAAACTATAAAGAGGTTAAAGATGTTGTAAAAAGATTAAATGGAAAAATAAATATAGTTTCAAAAAAAGGTATGATATTTTTTGTTAAGGGATTAAAAACAAAAATAGGAATATTAATAGGCATAGTATTATTTATAATAATTTTAGGGTATTTATCCACGTTTGTTTGGAGAATAGATATAGATACAAAAAGATACTTAGCCCCATTTGAAGTAAGAGAAGAACTAAAAAATATGGGTGTTAAGCCTGGAATAAATAAAAATAAGTTGAATGTATATGAGTTAGAGAAAAAGCTTGAAGATAGTAATGGCAATATAATGTGGGTTAATGCTAGAATAGAAGGATCTACACTAAAAATTAAAATAGAAGAAAAAATAACACCTCCTATGAGACAAAATAATGAAACTGTTAAGAATGTATTAGCATCTATGGATGGGGAAGTAAAGAGAATATATACTACCGCTGGAACTGCAATTGTTAAACCAGGAGATATGATTAAAAGAGGAGATGTTTTAATTGAGCCACATCAAGGTAAAGAAGGATTGGAATATGAAACAAAGGCAATAGGCAAGGTGATAGCTAATACATTTTATGAAAAAACTTTAGATATTCAAGTAGAAGGCAATGTAGAAGAGCGTACTGGAAATATAGAGGAAGAAATATATATTGAAATTTGTGGGAAGAAAATTTATCTAAAAAAGCCTACTAAAGTATTTGAGAGTTATGATAAAATAGAGAGAAGCAATAAGTTTATTCATAAAAATATTTATTATGAAAAAACAAATAAAGAATTAAAAAATAGCAAAGATGAAATTATAAATAAAACTGTAGAATTATTAAATGAAGAAGTTTTAAAAGAAGTTACTAAACAAGCACGGGTTGTAGATAAAATAATTTCTACTGAAAATTTAGGTGACGGTAAAATAAGGCTTAAGGTAATGTTTGTTATAGAGCAAGATATTGCAATAAATTACTAATAAAATTTAAATATAGTTATACAATAAGAAGAGAAAGTGAGAGTGAATTATGAGAAAAATACTTAAAACAGTATCTGGAATGATAGCTGATTATAGAACTATTATATTGTATATTATAACCTTTATTATTATATATACTACATTAGCTACAGCATTAGTCACTAAAAAGTATGATTTAAGTGTTGGAGATATTCCTAAAATAGATATTAAAGCCCAAAGAGAAATAATAGATGAATCAGCTACTGAAGCAAGAAAAAAAGAAGCTATAGATAAAGTCGATAAACAATATTCTTTAAAAACAGATGTAGAGAAACAAAGTTTAGACTCTATAAAAATATTTTTTAATAAATTATTAGAAATTAACGGAAAAGAAATTCCTTTAGAGGATAAAATAAAATTATTGATAAATGAAAATAGTTTTAAGTTAACAGATAATGAGTTAGGTGTATTATTATCTTTAAATAAAGATGAAATTACTAAAACAGAACAAATATTAAATGATGCAATTACAAAGGCTTATGAAAATCCAATAGAAGAACAAAAGGAACAAGAGCTAGAAAAGGCAAGACGTATTGCTTTAGATGTAATATATAATAGTTCTATTAACAATAATGTTAAAGAAATATTGAATAAAATAAGTTTTATTTTAATAAAGTCAAACTTTTTTTATGATAAAGAAAAAACAGATGAACTAGTTAAAGAAACATTAAAAAATATTTCACCTATAGTAATAAAGAAAAATCAAATAATTGTAAAAGAAGGAGAGCCAGTTACAGCTCATCAGTTGCAATTATTAAATTCTTTAGGCTTATTAAATGAATCTAAATTTAATTTGTACATTTATGTATCTTTAGCCGTAGTAGTTTTTTTAGTTCTTTATTTACAATATTGGTATTTATATAAAAATTATAAGCGTGTTTATTATGATTTTCCAAAACTTATTATGATAAGTTTAGTTAATATTATGGCTATAATATTATCTAGAGTATTTAGTTCAATATCATTTTTTTTAATACCAGTAATATGTTCACCTATATTATTAACTTTATTATTAAATTATAAGCTTTCTTTAATTTTTAGTATTTTAAATTTAATATTAATAGCTGGAGTAGTTGGATTTAATCCTAATATAATAGCTGTTTCTCTTGTTAGTATAATATTAAGTGCAACATCTTTAAAAAAAATGCAACAGAGAAATGATATATTATATTTGTCTATAGGAGTAGCAGCAATAAGTTCAATATTATGCTTAGGAATATCTACATTATCCACTAATAATTTTGTAGAGGTTTTAGTTGATAGTTTGTTTGTTGCTGGAGGAGCTATATTAGGTGGTGTATTAGCTATAGGTGTTTTACCATTTTTTGAATCAACTTTTGATGTAGTAACTACAGTAAAATTATTAGAATTATCTAACCCTAATCATCCATTATTAAAAAAATTATTAATGGAGGCACCAGGAACATATCATCACAGTGTACTTGTAGCAAATTTGGCAGAATTAGCTACAGAAGAAATAGGAGGAAATCCTTTATTAGCCAGAATAGGAGCTTTTTATCATGATGTAGGGAAAACTAAAAGACCTTATTTTTTTAGAGAAAATCAAATTGGCAAAGAAAATCCACATGATAAAATAAATCCTAAATTAAGCGCACATATAATTATTTCTCATGTAAAGGATGGGTTAGAACTTGCTAAGGAATATAATGTGCCAAAAGTTATAAGTGATTTTATAGCTAGTCATCATGGAGATACTTTAGTTAAATATTTTTATTTAACAGTTAAAAATAATGCTAAAAATCCAGAGGATGTTAAAGAGGAAGATTTTAAATATAGTGGACCTAAACCAGAAAGTAAGGAACAGGGTGTGTTAATGCTTGCAGATTCAGTTGAGGCAGCTGTTAGATCTATAAATGATCCTTCTAAGGAAAAGATAAATGAAATGGTAAATAATATAATTAAAGATAAACTTAATTCAGGTCAATTAGATAATTGTGAATTAACATTAAAGGATATTGATAAAATAAAGAAATGTTTTTTAAAAGCTTTACATGGAATATATCATGAAAGAATAGAGTATCCAACAGAAAATATAAAAAAGGAGAATAAATAGTTAATGATATTATTAAACAATAGACAAAATAAATTTAATTTAGATAAAAACTTTTCAAATAAATTAATAGAAGTAATAGAGTTTGTTTTAGCTGAAGAAAAGGTGAAAGAAGCTTGCCAAATATCTTTAGTATTTGTTGATAATGAAGAAATAAAGACTATTAATAAAGAATGTAGAAATATAGATAAAGCAACAGATGTTTTATCATTCCCTATGATTGATTATCCACAAGGTAAAGTTTATAAAGAAGTCTATTTAAATCATATTTTTAATGAAACATATTTTGATGAAAATGAATTAGTACTAGGAGATATAGTTTTATCATTAGAAAGAGCAAAGGAGCAAAGTGAAGAATATAATCATTCTTTTATTAGAGAAAGTTGTTATTTAGTAACTCATTCTGTGCTTCATCTTTTAGGTTATGATCATATGAAAGAAGAAGAAAAATTAATTATGAGAAAAAGAGAGGAAGAGATTTTAACTAGATTAAACATAACAAGAAATAACTAAAAGAAGGTGTGAGTGTGAGAGTTAGAAAGTTAATTGATAGCTTTAATTATGCAATTCAAGGATTAATATACACTTTAAGAACCCAGCGAAATATGAGAATACATTTTGTAGTAGCACTATGTATTCTAACAGCTTGTTTCGTATATGATATTAGTAAATTAGAATTTATAATTTTAGCAATAACAATAACTATGGTCATTGCAGCAGAGCTAATTAATACAGCTATAGAAAGTGCTATAGATTTAACTACTAATTACTATCATCCTTTAGCTAAAATTGCTAAAAATACTGCTGCTGGAGCTGTACTTGTAACAGCTATAAATGCTATATTAGTAGGATATCTAATATTTTGGGATAAACTTACACAGATAACTTACAGAGTTATGGATAAAATTAAAGAAACAGATCCGTATATAATATTTATAGTATTAGTTATAATATGTTTATTGACAATTATATTAAAAGCATATTTTGGAGAAGGCACTCCTTTAAAGGGTGGAATGCCATCAGGACATAGTGCAATAGCATTTTCTTTAGCTACAGCAATTTCTTTAATTAATTCTTCTCATATAGTTATAATATTAAGTTATTTAATGGCTTTAATAACAGCACAAAGTAGGGTGGATTCAGAAGTTCATAGCATATGGGAAGTTATTGCTGGAGCCATTTTTGGAACATTAATGACAATTTTAATATTTAAAATATTTAGTTAAATATAATTTAAAAATAGTGATATAATTGATATAAGATATAAAATTATTGAATGCAAATAATATTTGATTGGAAGGTGTTAAGTTGTGAAAAATGAATTAATAAAATTAGCAATAGAAGCAAGAGAAAAGGCATATTGTCCATATTCAAATTTTAAAGTTGGAGCAGCTATATTATTTGAAGATGGAAAAATATATACGGGATGTAATATAGAGAATGCATCTTATGGAGCAACTAATTGTGCTGAAAGAACTGCTATTTTTAATGGAGTTTCCAAAGGAAATAAGATAATAAAAGAAATGGCTTTAATAGGAGATATTAATGGATACACATATCCTTGTGGTATCTGCAGACAAGTAATTGCTGAATTTGCTGAAAGTGGAGATATAAAAATATATATTGTAAAAAATGAAAATGATTATATAGAAACAACATTAGATGAAATATTACCAGGTTCTTTTACTAAAAAAGACTTGAATAAATAGGAGGAAATATGTTTAAATCAGGATTTGTAACTATAGTTGGTAGACCAAATGTAGGAAAATCAACTTTACTTAATTTACTTATGGGTGAGAAACTATCTATAGTTTCTAATAAACCACAAACAACAAGAAATAATATTCAAACAATATTAACTGGAGATAATTATCAAGTAGTATTTGTTGATACTCCAGGAATACATAAACCTCAACATAAATTAGGAGAGTATATGGTTAACAGTGCTAAAGATTCTATCAAAGATGTTGATTTAGTATTATTTTTAACTACTCCAGATGTAGAAGTTGGAAGAGGTGATAAATTTATATTAGAACAATTAAAAGAACAAAAAGCTCCAGTATTTTTTGTTTTAAATAAAATTGATGAAACTACTCCGAATAGAGTAGCAGAAACTTTAGCTAATTATTCAAAAGAATTTGATTTTAGTGAAATAATTCCTATTTCAGCTATGAAAGGGAAAAATACAGATAAATTATTAGAACTTATGGTGAATTATTTACCAGAAGGTCCTAAGTATTATCCAGATGATATGATTACTGATGTTCAAGAAAGATTTGTTGTATCAGAAATTGTTAGAGAAAAAGCATTAAGAAATTTAAGCCAAGAAGTGCCACATGGTATTGCAGTTGATATAATTCAAATGAAACAAGACAATAAAGGAAAATATAATATTGAAGTTGATTTGATTTGTGAAAAAGATTCTCATAAGGGAATAATAATAGGTAAAAATGGTCAAACATTAAAGAAAATAGGTGAAACTGCAAGATATGAATTAGAAAGATTTTTAAGAGCTAAAGTTAATATAAAAATTTGGGTTAAAGTGAGAAAAGAGTGGAGAGACAATAATTTATTTCTTAAAGAATTAGGTTATAAAAAGAAATAAAAGGGGGAATAGCTTTTGTCACTTATAGAAACTAGTGGAGTGATAATAAAAGCTCAGGACTATAGAGAAAATGATAAGTTATTATGGGTATTTACTGAGAATTTAGGAAAAATAACACTTATAGCAAAGGGAGCAAGAAAAAATAAAAGCAAACTGTTTTCTCTAGCTCTTCCTTTATGTTATGGTGAATATTTAGTTTTTAAAGGTAAAAATTTATATACATTATCAGAAGGTAGGATTAAAAGCTCTTTTCAAGGGCTTTTAAACCATTTAGAGAAGCTTACTTATTCCACATATTTATGTGAATTAATTGATATTTGTGTTGAAGATGGAGAAATAAATAATTATTTATATAGGCAGTTTATAGCGTGCTTATATTTATTAGATACTGATGCTATTGATTACGAGTTATTAGTAAGGTCTTTTGAATTAAAACTTTTAAAAGCTACTGGTTATGAAATAAACTTTAATAATTGTGTTATGTGTAAAAAAAAATTAAGTGTTTCAAATTATATAAGTTTATTTCATTATGGTGGAATTTGTAATGAGTGTAGCAAAGAGCATGGTATTTATATTAATAAAGCTACGTATAATGCATTGAGATTTTTAAATAATACAACACTAGATAAAGTATATAGATTAACATTAACTAATGAAATAAAGGAAGAATTATTTAAAGTAACATCTTTTATTATTTCTTCTAATTATTTTAGAAAACCTAAAAGTTTAGAAATGCTAAAATTTATAAAGGAGTGATATAATGAGTGATATAACTTTAGAAAAGGTTGATCAAATAATTGATAGAACTTATGTAACTTATGCAGAAGCAAAAGAAGCTTTAGAGAAATGTAATGGAGATGTTTTAGAGGCACTTATTTACATTGAAAATAAACAAAAAGAAGAATATGAGAATAAATGTGAACAAAAATCTGAGATAGCAGTTGAAACTTTAGATGATTTAAAGTTGTGGTTAAAAGATATTTTAAAAAAAGGAAACATATCTAGGGTTAAAATTAAAAAGAATGATAAAACATTAGTTGATATTCCAGTAAATGCTGGATTGGCAGCAGGTGCAATAGCTTTATTATATCCTCCTGTTTTAGCAGTAGGTGTTGTTACTGCAGTAGCTACTAAATTAGTTATTGAAATAACAAAAGTTGATGGCACAGTAGAAATAGTAAATAAAATAGTAAAAAATGCAACAAAAGATTTTACTAAAAAAGCAAAAACTTTAGCTAATGAAGTAAAAGATAAAACTTCTGATTTTAAAGAATCTATAAAAAATGATTTAACTGAAAAAAATAATAAACAAGTTAAAGATAATAGTAAAACATATAATTTAGATAATGAATCTAATTTTACTTACACAGTAAACTTTGAAGAAATGGAAAAATAAAATAAATATGTAAATAAAAGGAAAAAGATGCCAGAAAGCAAAAAATGAAAATAAATAGCAATATTGGTTAAATTTGAAGGATTTTTCGGAAAATTTGATATATTCAAAAATTTCATACTATGATATACTTTAAATGTAAACAAATTCCAATAAAAGTTTAGTAAAAATGCTTATTTATTTTCAATTAGTAGCATGGAGAGGAGTATTTTAAGTGAAGTTAACACCTAGACAAGAAGAAATTGTTAAGTTAGTTAAAGAGGGGCAACCAATTACTTCAGAGACTTTGGCTAACAAATTAGGCGTTACTAGAGCAGCGTTAAGGCCAGATCTTGCTATTCTTACTATGCTAGGAACATTAGATGCTAGACCAAAGGTTGGATATGTATACTCTGAGAAAAATTCTAGTAGTTTATTATATGAAAAAATAATAAACATTAAAGTAAAAGATATAATGTCTAAAGCAGTTACAGTAACGGAACAAAATATGGTATATGATGCAATTGTACATTTATTTTTAAATGATGTAGGAACCATGTTTGTAGAGAACGAAGGAAATTTAACTGGAGCTGTTTCAAGAAAAGATTTCTTGAAAATAGCAATAGGTGGTACAGATATATATAAAGTACCTATAGGTATTATAATGACTAGAATGCCAAACATAATATGTGTAGAAGAAGATGACAATGCTTATAATGTAGCAAAAAAAATAATAGAACATGAAATAGATTCGGTACCAGTAGTTGAGAGAATTAGAGATAATGAGGGCAAAGAAAAACTTAAGATTGTGGGTAAAGTTTCAAAAACTAATATAACAAAGTTATTTGTTATGTTAGGCAACTATGAGTAGGGTATCTATCGGAGCTATAGCTCTGTTAGAATATAGATTCTAAAAACTAATATATGGTTTGGAATGGAGGAGTATTGAGATGGAGAAAAAGCAGTATGTATACCTTTTTAGTGAGGGTAATGCAAGTATGAAAAATTTATTGGGAGGTAAGGGTGCTAACTTAGCAGATATGACTACTCTTGGAATCCCAGTACCACAAGGATTTACAGTAACAACTGAGGCTTGTAATAAATATTATGCAGATGGAAAAATGATAGCTCCACAGATAATAGAAGAAATTCATGAAAAAATGAAGGAATTAGAAGAACAAACAGGCAAAGAGTTTGGGTCTCTTACAAATCCTTTATTAGTTTCAGTTAGATCAGGTGCTAGAGTTTCAATGCCGGGAATGATGGATACTATATTAAATCTTGGTTTAAATGATGAAGCTGTAGAAGCAATGGCTAAATTAACAAATAATCCAAGATTTGCTTATGATTCATATAGAAGATTTATTCAAATGTTTGCTGATGTTGTTATGGATGTTGAAAAAAGATTATTTGAAGAATTATTAGATGAAATGAAAGAATCAAAGGGTGTACATTTTGATACAGATTTAACTGCTGATGATTTAAAAGAGTTAGTTGGACAGTTTAAAGTACTTTATAAAAAAGAAAAGGGTGAGGAATTCCCAAGTGATCCAAAAACACAGTTAATAGAAGCTATTACAGCTGTATTTAGATCTTGGGATAATCCAAGAGCCATAGTATATAGAAGATTAAATGATATTCCAGGAGAATGGGGAACTGCTGTTAATGTACAACAAATGGTATTTGGTAATAAAGGTGAAACATCAGGTACTGGTGTTGCATTCTCAAGAAATCCTGCTACTGGAGAAAATTTAATATATGGAGAATATTTAATGAATGCTCAAGGTGAAGATGTTGTTGCTGGTATAAGAACGCCACAACCAATTTCTCAATTAGAAGAGCAAAATCCAGTAATATACAAACAGTTTATGGATATAGTTAATAAGCTAGAAAAACATTATAAAGATATGCAAGATATGGAATTTACAATAGAAGATGGAGTTTTATATTTCTTACAAACAAGAAATGGAAAAAGAACTGCTCAAGCAGCTTTAAAAATAGCTGTTGATTTAGTTGAAGAAGAAATGTTAAGTAAAGAAAAAGCTATATTAAAAGTAGATCCAAAACAACTTGATACTTTACTTCATCCAACATTTGATGAAGAGAAAATGAAAAAAGTAAATCCAGTAGCAAAAGGATTACCAGCATCACCAGGTGCTGCATGCGGTAAAATATCATTTACTGCTGAAGAAGCTAAAGTGAGACATGAAAATGGTGAAAAGGTTGTACTTGTAAGATTAGAAACTTCACCTGAAGATATAGAAGGAATGATAGCTGCTGAAGGTATATTAACTGTAAGAGGTGGAATGACTTCACATGCTGCTGTTGTTGCTAGAGGAATGGGAACTTGCTGTGTTGCAGGATGTGGTGAATTAAAAGTTAATGAAGAAGCTAAAACTTTAGAAATTGCAGGTAGAGTATTGACTACTGAAGATTTTATTTCTATAGATGGTACTACAGGAAACATATATGCAGAAGCATTAAATACTGTAACACCTGAAATTACAGGTTATTTTGCAACATTTATGAATTGGGCTGATGAAATAAGAAGCCTAAAAGTTAGAACTAATGCAGATACTCCAAGAGATGCTAAACAAGCTGTAGAGTTTGGAGCTGAAGGAATAGGATTATGTAGAACAGAGCATATGTTCTTTGCTGAAGATAGAATAGCTGCAGTTAGAGAAATGATTGTTGCTAAAAATGAAGATCAAAGAAGAAAAGCATTAGAAAAGCTACTTCCAATGCAAAGAGAAGACTTTATAGGAATATATGAAGCTTTAGAAGATAGACCTGCTACAATTAGATTCTTAGATCCACCACTTCATGAATTTTTACCAACAGATGAAGCTGATATTATTGCTTTAGCTTCTGAAATGGATTTAAGTGTTGAAGAATTAAATGGAACAATAGAAAGTTTACATGAGTTTAATCCAATGATGGGTCATAGAGGATGTCGTTTAGCTGTATCTTATCCAGAAATAGCTGAAATGCAAACAAGAGCTATAATTGAAGCTGCAATAGAAGTTAAACAAAATAAAGGTTTCAATGTAGTTCCAGAAATAATGATTCCTCTTGTTGGAGAAATAAAAGAATTAAAATATGTTAAAGATGTAGTTGTAGAAACTGCTAAAAAAGTTATGGAAGAAAAAGGTGTTGAATTAGAGTATAAAGTAGGTACTATGATAGAGATACCAAGAGCTGCATTAACAGCAGATGAAATTGCTAAAGAAGCTGAGTTTTTCTCATTTGGAACTAATGATTTAAC
The DNA here is from genome assembly GCF_009295725.1 of Clostridium tarantellae. Lineage (GTDB taxonomy): Bacteria > Bacillota > Clostridia > Clostridiales > Clostridiaceae > Sarcina > Sarcina tarantellae. Next base: position 14,428 of record NZ_WHJC01000002.1, on the reverse strand, counting down.
TCAAATGACATTTGGATTCTCAAGAGATGATGCAGGTAAATTCTTAGCTGATTATTATGATAAAAAAGTTTATGAGCAAGATCCATTTGCTAAGCTAGATCAAACTGGTGTAGGAGCATTAATGAAAATTGCATGTGAAAAAGGTAAAACTACAAGAGAAAATATTAAACTTGGAATATGTGGAGAGCATGGAGGAGATCCTGCTTCAGTTGAATTCTGCCATAGTTTAGGTTTGAATTATGTAAGTTGTTCACCGTTTAGAGTTCCAGTAGCAAGACTTGCAGCTGCACAAGCACAAGTTAAAAATAAAAGATAATATTTAAGTTAATAAAAAATTAATTTTTTAAAATCCTATTAAGGTAATAATATCTTAATAGGATTTTTTTTAAATATTGAAATTTTTAATAAGGTAATTTTGTAATTTACTGATGAAAAAGGAATGTTCTTGAGACATTTCTGTATATTTTATTAATAAATCTATAAAAGAATCTTTGTTACATTTTTTTACATTGTTATAATAATCTTTAGATAAACGCCAATATTTTTGAGGAAAACTTAAATAACTTAATAGATATTTAGCATCATCTTTATTTATAGGACGAATGGAATTATATTTTTCTATACAATTTTTAGCTACTTCAAAATCCCATGCAGTATAATTTCTTCTTAATAATCTTCTTAAAAAATAACATAAATCATTAATAGAATATTTAAAACAACAATTATCAAAGTCTATAATCCAAACTTCATTATTAATAATTAAAATATTTTTGTTAACATAGTCTCCATGGCAAAGAGATTTAGAAAGTTTATCAAAGTTTATGGTAGATGCAATATAACTTGAATGCTTTGCTAAATTAAAATTTAAAGGGAATTGATCTAAAAATATTTTTGAAAAAGAATCTTTTCTTTTAATAGCACTATTATAACATTGAAGTATTTTTAAAAAGTGCGTTGAAATGGATATGTATAGATTTTCATATCCCTCTTTTATATTACTGCCTTCAATTGGTTTAAAGTTTTTTGCAGCATTATGAAGAGTTGCTAAAGTTATAGAAGAACTGTATATGTTTTGAAGATTATCAAAATCACATTTATCTCCTTCAATCCAAGGAGTTAAAATAAAAAGAAAATCATTATTTTTTATATATCTATTATTATTTAATGAAGGCAATAATCTAGGTAATTTTATTCCATTTCTAAATAACCATTCCATTGTTGAATATACGAATAATAAATCACTTTCAGAATAATAAACTTTTTTTAAACAGTAGTTTTTATTTTGGGAAGAAACTTTAAATACTGCTCTATGTTTATCTGTATTTTTAATTTTAATTTGTTCAATAGAAGAATTTTTTAACCCATACAAGGGAAGTATATTGTTTTTGGCAATAAAGTTTAAATCAGTTTCACTAGGCATGGATTTATGTTTAACCATGAAAACCTCCCATTTATAAATTCTATATTACAAACATATTATTAAATTTTATACATTATACTTTAAAAAGAGAATTTTATTAAATAACTAATTTAAAAGTATTACTTTTAAAAAAAATGTAAAAGATAAATATAATTATTGTAAAAGGATTTTAAAGAAATTTATAGAATAATATTTAAGTAGGTGATTTTATGAAAATAAGAGAGAAATTTGAGGAATTTGAAAGATTAACGTTAAATAAAAAGGCTACATTTTCTGTGAATTCTATAGGTAGAGAAAAAAAAGAAGAATTAGATGATATAAGAACGTGTTATATGGTAGACAGAGATAGAATAATTCATAGTAAAGCATTTAGAAGATTAAAAAGAAAAACTCAAGTATTTATTAGAACTTTTGGTGATCATTATAGAACAAGATTAACTCATACTTTAGAAGTAGCTCAAATAGCTAGAACTATAGGAGTAGGTATTGGATTAAATGAGAACCTAGTAGAAGCTATAGCTTTAGGTCATGATTTAGGACATGTAGCTTTTGCACATATAGGGGAAGAAGTTTTACAAGAGTTTCTACCACAAGGATTTAAACATAATCATCAAAGTATTAGAGTTGTTAAAAAAATTGAAAATAAAGGAAAAGGATTGAATTTAACGACAGAGGTCTTAGATGGAATCTTAAAGCATAGTGGATTTGATAAATCTTCAGCAAAAGCTATAACATTAGAGGGACAAGTAGTAAAATTCGCCGATAAAATAGCATATGTAAATCATGATATTGATGATTCTATTAGAGCTGGTATATTATCAGAAAGTAATATTCCAAGAGATATTATAAAAGTTTTGGGGAATTCTAATGGTAAGAGAATAAATATTTTAGTTAAAGATTGTGTGCAAATTACTGGGAAGAATATAGAATTAGGTATTAATGAAGTTAAACTTAGTAAAGAAATAGGTGAAGCTCTTACTGAACTTAGAAAATTTATGTTTAAAAATATTTATTTAGGAGACTTTTTAAATGAAGAAAGATATAAAGCTAAATTTATTTTAAATCACATGATAGAATATTATTACAAAAATCCCCATAAAATGCCTGAGTTTTATATTAATATTTGTAAAAAAGAAGGAATACATAGAGGAATTGCTGATTATATAGCAGGAATGACTGATGATTATTGTATCAATGAATTTAATAAAATTTACATTCCTAAATTTGTTATTTATTAAAATTAATAGGAATAAATAAGAATAAATATTGCTAAAATATAAATATTGCATTTGAAAAATATATTAAATTTAAAAAAAAATAAAAAAATTAAAAATTAAGAAGGAATAACGCAATTGTTGTCGAATATATAATAATTTGTTGAAAAAAATAAAAAAGGTGGTTATTTTCATTGCAAATTCCAGAGGATATAATAGAAAAAGTAAAAGAACAAAATGATATTGTTGATGTAATCTCTGAAGTAGTAAGGTTAAAAAGAGCTGGCAGAAATTTTTCAGGTCTATGTCCTTTTCATAATGAAAAAACACCTTCATTTAGTGTATCACAAGATAAACAAATATTTAAATGTTTTGGCTGTGGTGAGGCTGGAAATGTAATAAGTTTTGTAATGAAAAATAAAAATAAAAATTTTATAGAAGCAGTAGAAGAATTAGCAGATAGAGCAAATATTTCGTTATATTACAATAAAAAGCAATTATCTGCTAATCAACGAAAAAAAGAAATAATTTATAATATAAATAAACAAACTGCTAGATATTTTTTTGCAAATTTACATGCAAATTACAAAGCTAAGGAATATTTTCTAAGGAGAGGAATAACAGAAAGTATATTAAAAAGTTTTGGTCTTGGATACGCTAAAGATGGATGGCAAAATACTATTAACTATTTAAGATCACAAGGAGTTAATGATAATTTAATATTAGAAGCTGGGCTAGCTATTAAAAATGAAAAAGGTAAATTCTATGACAGATTTAGAAATAGAGTTATATTTCCAGTTTTTGATTACAAAGGAAATGTTATAGGGTTTGGAGGAAGAGTTTTAGATGATTCTAAGCCTAAATATTTAAATTCACCAGAAACATTAGTTTTTCAAAAAGGAACTAATTTATATGGATTAAATTTTGCTCTAAAAAGTGGTTTAAAAGATAGAACTATAATAATAGTAGAAGGATATATGGATTGTATTTCATTACATCAATATGATATTAAAAATACTGTAGCATCTTTAGGAACAGCTTTAACTGATAATCAAGCAAGATTATTAAAAAGATATGTAGATAAAGTAATAATATCTTATGATGCAGATATTGCAGGACAAAATGCAACAATGAGAGGATTAGAAATATTAAAAAATGCAGGATTAGAAGTAAACATACTAAAAGTTCCACAAGGTAAAGATCCTGATGAGTTTATAAGGGTTAATGGAAGAGATGCTTTTTTGAAGCTTATTAATAAAGCTGATAGATTAATTGATTATAAATTAAAAAGAGCTAAAGAAGGCATAAATTTTTCTAAAGAACAAGATTTAATAAAATATTCTAATGAAGTAGTAGAAATATTATCTACATTAAATCCTGTAGAAAAAGACATCTATATTAAAAAAATAGCAGAACAAACATCTATAAAAGAGCAGGCGTTATATGACTTATTAAATAATAAAATGACATACTTGAACAGAAATATTGAAAGTATGAATAATAAGGAAGAATATGGAACAAAATTATATGTAGAACCTGCTTATTTAAAATCAGAAAGAAGTATAATAAAATTGTATTGTGTAAAAGATGGTTATTCAATAATAAAAAAATATTTAAATATTGAAGATTTTATTTTAGAAAATCATAAAAATTTGTTAAAAATTATAGAAGATACAATTGAACAATTAGGTTTTGATGATTTATTAAATCATATAGAAATTAGATGTAAAGATCCTGAAATATTAAAAGAATGGCTGGAAATTTCAGAATTAGAAATTTTACAACATTCTTCTGATATAGAAATTCTCGTGAAAGATTATATATATCATATAAAGAAGTATAAGCTTGAGAATGAAAAAAGCAATATCCTAAAGCAAATTAAAGAATATGAAAGAAAAAATATGATAAAAGAATCTTTAGAGCTTGTTAAAAAAACTAAAGGAATTGCAGATAAACTTAAGGAACTAGAAAGGAGTAAATAGTTGTATGGCGGAAGGAGGCAAAAATAATATGGCGAAAGTAACTAAAAGCAAAGCTGGAGAAGATAAAGGCACTAAGGCTGATGTAAAAGATAAAAACGCCAAAATGACGTTAGTTAAAAAATTAATAGATAAAGGTAAAAAAAGTGGTTCATTAACATATAAAGAAATAATGGATGAATTAGATGAAATAGATTTAAGTCCAGATCAAATTGAAAAAATTTATGAAGTATTAGAATCAATGGGGATAGAAGTTATTAGTGATATTGAACAGGATAGTGTAGAGGAAGAGTTAGATCTTTCTGTACCAGAAGGTATTGCTATAGATGATCCAGTTAGAATGTATCTTAAAGAAATAGGTAAAGTTCCGCTATTATCTTCAGAGGATGAAATAATTTTAGCTAAAAGAATAGAAGAAGATGATCAGTATGCTAAGAAAAAACTAGCAGAAGCTAATTTAAGATTAGTAGTAAGTATTGCTAAAAGATATGTTGGAAGAGGTATGTTATTCTTAGATCTTATACAGGAAGGGAACTTAGGTCTTATAAAAGCTGTTGAAAAGTTTGATTATAGAAAAGGATATAAATTTTCAACTTATGCTACATGGTGGATAAGACAGGCGATTACAAGAGCAATAGCAGATCAAGCAAGAACAATAAGAATTCCTGTTCATATGGTTGAAACTATAAATAAACTTATAAGAATTCAAAGACAATTATTACAAGAATTGGGGAGAGATCCATTACCAGAAGAATTATCTAAGCATATGGATATGCCAGTTGATAAAGTTAGGGAAATATTAAAAATAGCACAAGAGCCTGTATCTTTAGAAACTCCAATAGGAGAAGAAGAAGATTCACATCTTGGTGATTTTATACCAGATGATGATGCACCAGCACCAGCAGAAGCTGCTGCATTTACAATGCTTAAAGAACAATTAATTAACGTTTTAGATACTTTAACTCCTAGAGAAGAAAAAGTTTTAAGATTAAGATTCGGTTTAGATGATGGCAGAGCTAGAACATTAGAAGAAGTAGGTAAAGAGTTTAATGTTACTAGAGAGAGAATTAGACAAATTGAAGCTAAAGCTTTAAGAAAATTAAGACATCCAAGTAGAAGTAAAAAGTTAAAGGATTATTTAGATTAGCGCCTATATATAGGTGCTAATTTTTTTATAATGTATAAAAGCAATATTATTCAATTAGAAATTAAATATGATATAATTATAAAAAGGGGTGAAAAGAATGAAAACATACAAGCCTAAAAGAGGGTATGGAGTTATTGAATTGTTAATATATTTAATTTTAGGTAATGCTTTAGTGTGGTTATTAAGTAGTTCTATAGAAGGTTATTTAGAAAGAAAAATTATTTTTTTAGCTATAATAATTTATAATTTAATATGTTTATATTATATTATTTTAGATTTTTCACTTGTTTATATACTTGATAAAGATAAAGTTATTATAAAAAGTTTTTTTGGATTAAAGAAAATAGAAATTCCTTTTAATGAAATAGAAGGTGTTAACATTCAATCTAAAAATATAAAAGGGTTTAAATTATCAGGTGTTGGAAAGCATAAATATTGTCTTGGAAGAGCTGTTGTAGATAAAGTAGGAATTGCTAGAATGTTTGTAAGTAATAGTTCTGATGTTATATACTTATATACTTCAGATATAAGTTATGGAATTTCACCTAATAATTTTAATGAATTTAAAGAAGAAATTTTTTCAAGAGGATTTAAAGAAAAAGATTTTAAAGTCAAAAAATATAATTGGAAAGAAATTTTTAAGCAAAAAAATGTTTATATTGCATTTATAATAGTGAGTTTATTAATAATCATAATTATAATAAATCCATTTATATTATATTTATTAGGCAAATTACCTAATGAGATGCCAGTTACATTTGATGCTCATTTTATTCCAGTTGTATTTGGTACAGGTAAGCAATTTGCATTTAAACAAATGATGTATGGTGTTTTAAATATGATGCTTCTTATTTGTATGTATTATGCAGCCTATTTTAGTGCAAAGTATGATAAAAAATTAGCTTGTAGATATATTTATTTATCTTTATTAAGTGCATTATTGTTTTTTATAATACAAATGCAAATATTAATAACTTATTTATAGAAAGTGGGATAATATGGAATTAAGCTTAAGATTAAAAATTATTGCAAACTATGTAGATAATTGTGAAAGTGTAGCAGATATAGGAACGGATCATGGATATATTCCTATATATTTAGTTAAGAAAGGTATTTGTGAAAAAGCTATTGCTTCTGATATAAATAAAGGTCCAATAGAAAAAGCAAAAATTAATGTTTCATTTGAAGGATTAACATCTAAGATTCAATGTCGTTTAGGTGGAGGATTAAAGCCTCTAAAAAATAACGAAGTAAATGGTGTTATTATTGCAGGTATGGGAGGCAATTTAACTAGAGATATATTAATAGATGATTTAGAAAAAATAAAATTATATGATTTTATAATACTTCAACCAGCACAAAATCCAGAAGTTTTAAGAGAATATTTATATATAAATAAATTTGAAATTATAAATGAAGATTTAATAAAAGATGAAGATAAGTATTATGAGTTATTTAAGGTAAAATATAATGAAAATAAAAAACCTTTATTATTAGAAAATAAAATTAATTATGAAATAAGTCCAATTTTAATGCAACAAAATCATCCTATGATAAAAGAATATATTAAGCATAAAATAAATAGATATGAAAATATATTAAATTATATTAAAGAGGATACTGATTCAGCAAATAATAGAAAAAAATATTTAAATAAAACAATAGGAGCTCTTAAGGAGATGGTATAATTGAAATTAAATTCATTAATAAAAATAATAGAAGCTATAGCACCTATAAGTTTAAAAGAAGATTTTGATAATGTAGGATTAATGGTAGGAGATAGAGAAAGTAAAATTAATAAAGTACTTTTAGCTTTAGATTGCACCTTAGATGTTATTGAGGAAGCTAAAAATTTAGAGGTAGATTTAATATTAACTCATCACCCTTTAATTTTTAGAAAGCCATCTAGTATAACTACAGATACATTATTAGGTAAAAAAATTATTGAGTTAATAAAAAATAATATAAATTTATACTCAGCACATACTAATTGGGATTCAGTAAAAGATGGGTTAAATGATACATTAGTAAAAATATTAGGTTTTGAAAATTCTAAGATAATAAGTAAAAATAATTTAGATAACAATTGTGGCATAGGTAGAATTGTAGATTTAGATTCAACTATAAAACTTGAAAATATATTAAATAATATTAGGAAAACATTAAAGATAGAACATTTAAGATATGTAGGAGAATTAGATAAAAATATTAAAAAGATTGCTATAGTTAATGGTAGTGGGCAAGATTTTTTTGAAGTATCAAAAAAATTAGGAGCTGATTTAATTATAACAGGAGATACAACATATCATTATGTTTCTGACTATAAAGAAATGGGATTATCAATAATAGATATAGGTCATTTTAATTCAGAATGGACTGTTTTACAAAAAGTTAATGAAAAAGTGATTGAAGAAATAAATAATAAAGGTGAAAATTTAACTATTTTTATTTCTAAAAATAGCAAAGACCCATACAATTTTATTTAATGATATTGTATAATATAAAAAGTATAGAATTTTTTATATTTATTAATTTAATATGTGAAGTCCAAGATAAAAATATTCTTGGTAGATGTTCGAAAACCTCCATCTATAAAAAACTAAGGATTATTAGAGCTTATTATAGGCATACTATACCCTTAGTGCGTCTGTAATGAAGCTTTTTTTATTTTGAATGTATTTTTATTTTATAAAAAAAAGGAGTAGTAAGAATGAAAAAGAGAAAGGTTATTATTGATTGTGATCCAGGAATAGATGATGCATTAGCATTAATTTTAGCATTAAAGTCTGAGGAGTTAGATGTTGTTGGAATAACAACAGTATCTGGAAATGTTGATTCAATACAAGGAGCAAAGAATGTTTTAAAAGTGTTAAAACTTATGGGTAGATTAGATATACCAGTATATATTGGAGAATTTAACCCTATAGTTAAAAAGTTAGTAACAGCACAAGATACACATGGAATAGATGGTTTAGGGGAGACTTTTTATAGTGAAGTTTACAATGAACTTTTAAATGAAGGTGCTGTAGATTTTATATTAAATAGTTTAAATAATATTAAAGATTTAAGCATAATTGCTTTAGGGCCTTTAACTAATTTATATAAGGCTTTAAAAAAGGATTATGTTATTTTTAATAAAGTTGAAGAAGTAGTATCTATGGGAGGAACATATAAAAGTCATGGAAATTGCTCACCAGTTGCTGAATTCAATTATTGGGTTGATCCACATGCAGCAGGTGAATTCATAAAAAAATTTAAAAAACCTTTTACCATGGTAGGATTAGATGTAACTAGAGAAATAGTACTAACTCCTAATTTAATCGAACTTATAAAACAATTTAATACGTCCATAGGAAACTTTATAGTAGATATAACTAAGTTTTATGTAGATTTCCATTGGAATCAAGAGAGAACTTTAGGTTGTGTAATAAATGATCCATTAGCAGTAGAATATTTTATAAATAAAAGTATTTGTAATGGGTTTGATTCTTATGTGGATATAGTAAATGAAGGAATAGCTGTAGGACAAACGATAGTTGATAAAGAAAAATTTTATAATAAAACTCCAAACTGTAAGATATTATATGAGGTTGATGCACAGCAGTTTATGAAAAGTTTTCTAAAAAAAATATTTTCTAATAATAAAAATGATATAGATTTAATATTAAACAATAAAAAATACGGTAGCTAGGGGGAGAAAATGAATAATGCAAAAACTTTAAAAATAACGTTGGTAGGAATAGGAATTGCTTTAAATATAATAGGATCTTTTATAGCATTAACTTTAAGATTACCTATATACTTAGATTCTTTAGGAACTATTATGGTCTCATTTTTATTAGGACCATTATGGGGAGTAATAACTGGAATTTTAGGAAGTATAACTAGTGGAATAACTTTTGATATATACTCATTATATTTTGCACCTGTACAAATTTTTACTGGATTATTTGCTGGATTTTTATATAACAAAGGGTTTATGCGAGGTAAAAAAATATTTATAGCTGTGTTGGTAATTACTATATTTGTAAGTTTTACTGGTGCGATTATAACAGCTTTTGTTTTTAAAGGGTTAACTTCATCAGGGTCAAGTTATATACTAATAACTTTAAATAATTTAGGTGTTAATCCAATTATAAGTGCATTTATAGTTCAATTTTTTACAGATTATTTAGATAAATTAGTAGCTTGTATATTAATGATATCAGTTATAAAAAGAATACCTTTAAGTTTAAAAAATAAATTAGAAACTAATAATATATTCAATAGAAAAGATATTTTTACTAAAAAAAGTGGATATTAATACTTAAATTGATTTATACAATTTTAAAAATATAAAATAAAAAGAAATAAAAAGGAGAAGTTGTCAATTTTATAAAATTTATAAATATAATATAAATTAAAACTGATTAAGTAAAAAATTAATAACTATTATTAAGTATTGTAATTAATTGACAACGAATAATTAATGGATAGATATAACATAATTAGTGATAAAAATAAAAGAGAAATTGTACTTTTAAAATCCTTTCCGTGCATATGGGGAAAATGTAGTTTTTGTGATTATATAGAAGATAATTGTAAAAACGAAAACGAAATGATTAGGTTAAATAATGAAATTCTTAACAATATAACAGGAGTTTATGGAGTTTTAGAAGTTATTAATTCTGGAAGTGTTTTTGAATTACCAAAGGAAACTTTAAAGGAAATAAAAAAAATTGTAGTAGAAAAAAATATTAAAAAATTATTTTTTGAAAGTCATTGGTGTTATAGAAATAAGTTAAATGAAATAAGAAAATATTTTGGAATACCTATAATATTTAAAACTGGAATAGAAACTTTTGATAATAATTTTAGAAATGAAATATTAAATAAAAATGTTAGATTTAAAGATGTTGAAGAGGTAAAAAAATATTTTAATTCAGTATGTATTATGGTAGGCATAAAAGGTCAAACAAAAGAAATGATAGATAAGGATATAGATATTTTATTACATAACTTTTCTCATGGAACAATAAACATATGGACTAATAATACTACAAAATTTCAAAGGGATGAAGAATTAATAAATTGGTTTGTAAAAAAATATTATTATTTAAAAAATAATAAAAACATAGAAGTTTTATTTGAAAATACTGATTTTGGGGTAGGGGATTAAAAATTAAATGATTATTTTTAGAGTATATGTAAATTTGTAGTAAATTAAAACAATAAAATCATATAATATATTATATTAATTAAATAGGTTATGTAATAATTATGATTAGAGTTAATGATAAAAAAATTAAAGATAGACTAATTTTTGTAAATTTTAATAAGGATTTTCAACGGATGTTAAAAAGTCGACTTAGAAATTTAAACAAATTTTATGGAAGAAAATCTAAAGGAAAGAGAAAAATACCTCCAGATAGATGTATATTATGGATTATATTCATAGTATTAGTAGTATTATTGTTATTAACAAAGGTTGGTCTAATATTATTTTTTGGTATAGGAATATTAACATTACTTATGTTAATCTTTAATTGTTAAAAATTAACGTTGTAAAAAAAATATATATATGATAATATTAATTCATCGAGTAAGTCAGACAATCGCTGCTAATGTTTAAGCATTAGGAGAGGAAAGTCCGAGCTTCATAGGGCAGGGTGCTGGTTAATGGCCAGTGGAGGCGACTCTAAGGAAAGTGCAACAGAAATATACCGCCTAGTTTTTAGGTAAGGATGGAAAGGTGAGGTAAGAGCTCACCAGCATATAGGTGACTATATGGCTATGTAAACCCCACTTGAAGCAAGACCGAATAGAGGGATAAATGGAGTTGCCCGCTCCGTCCCTGGGTGTGTCGCTTGAGCTTATCGGCAACGGTAGGCCTAGATAGATGATTGTCAAATACAGAACTCGGCTTATAGATTTATCTCGAATGTGAAAAACACTAGGTTAATGCCTAGTGTTTTTCTTTTATAAAAGATAAAAATAATTTATTAGAACAAATTTAATAAAAAATAGTATTATAATATTAAAGAACTAATATTGAAGGTGATTAAAATAAGTAAGTCATGGTCATTAGATAAAAAAATATTAGAATCTCAATTAAGACAACTTTATGCAGATGTAGTTTGGGGACATAAAACACAAGAATATCAAGCTAATATATATATGAGAAGATTTAATTTTTTAGAAATAGTTAAAATTTTAGCATCTACTATAACTACTTCAGGAATTATTGGATCAATTGTACTTGATCAAAGTAAAACCTTAGAGATAATAACAGCTATTGTATCGATGATTACTTTATTTGTAACTACCTATACTAAAACTTATAATTTAAGTGAGTTATATAAAGAATTTAAAGATAAATCATTACAGTTTTTATATATAAGAGAAAGATTATTAAATTTATTATACTATTTAAGATTAGAGAGTGCTGATCTTAATGATTTAGCAGTAAAAAGAGATAAAATTGTTGAAGATTTAAAAACAATTCATATGGATACAAAAGCAGTTTCTAGAAGAGCTCTTTATTCAGTATCTAAATCTTTAAAAATGGATGATAATAATATTTATAGTGAAGAAGAAATTGATGCAGTACTTCCTAGTATACTAACTTTAGGTAAAAGGAAAATAGAAAAAGAACAATTAAATATAAATGAAGTTACAAAAATAGAAAAGCTTAATGTTGAAAATTATGATGAATTATAATATATATAATTAAGGATGAGAAATTTATATTCTCATCCTTAATTTTTAGAGTTTAGAAACTCCAATTTCCTTCATTAAATATTTTAATTTCTTTACCATCCATTGTTAATCCAGTTATAGATAAATCAGATGTTCCTATCATGAAATCAACATGAGTTAATGAATCATTAGAACCTAAGTTTTTAAGATCTTCTTTGCTTAAATTTTCACCATTTTCAATGCAAGATGAATAAGCTTTTCCAAGAGCTAAATGACAAGAGGCATTTTCATCATATAGAGTATTGAAAAATATTATTCCAGAGTTAGAAATAGGAGAATTAAAAGGAACTAAAGCAACTTCACCTAAATATTTAGCACCTTCATCAGTATCTAAAATATGTTTAAGAGTATCGTAACCTTTTTTAGCTGAAAAATCTATAACTTTACCATCTTTAAATGTTAATGAAAAATTATCAATAAGATTTCCTGCATAATTTAAAGGTTTTGAACTGTAAACAATACCATTAACTCCAGTTTTTTTAGGCATAGTGAATACTTCTTCTGTAGGCATGTTAGCTATAAAGTCTATACCATCTTTAGTTTTTTCAGCTCCACCTACCCATAAATGATTATTAACTAATTCAATTATTAAATCAGTTCCTAATGCGTTTTTAAAATGAACAGATTTTAAATTTTGATTATTTAAGAAATTCATATTATTCCTTAAATTTTCAGTATGTTCATTCCATGCTTTAACAGGATCTTCTTTATCTATTCTAACAATTTTAAATATTTCATTCCAAAGTTTTTCTACAGCTATATCTTCACTAACATTAGGGAAAACTTTTTTTGCCCAGCCAATAGTTGGTATAGAAACTATGGACCATGAATTTTCATTGCTCATTAGTCTATCACTAAATTCTTTAGATGATAGACTAGAAGCTTTTCTAAAAGTTGCAATTTTATTAGGATCTACATCTTTAAGTAATTCAGGATCAGATGCAGAAATACTTAAGAAACAAGCTCCTTCCCTTGCATAACTTAGCCTTGATTCTTTTATCCATTCAGGAATATTTTCAAAAATTTCTATAGGTGAATAAATATATTTTAATTTAGAAGTAATTTCATCATTCCATTGAACAACTACTTCTTTTGCTCCTTTTAAATAAGCTTCTTCTACAGCAAGTCTAGTAAAATCAGCACATTCTATAGGTGAACTTATCACTAATGTTTGATTTGGTTGTACATTTACTCCAATGTGAACAGCTAATTTAGCATATTTTCTTAAAAAATTTTCTTTAATATTCATATGTGAACACACCTTTCATATAAATTGTTATAACTTATTATAATAAATATTTAAAAAAGTAACAATAAACTAATTACAATAAATACCAAAGAGTTTTTCATAAAGTGTATCACCTATATCTGAGGTACAACCATAATCTATTAAATAATAATTATCATATATCATTCCCCAAGAACTAGGAGAATATAAATCATCTAAAAATAACATAAATTCACAGGAAAAATTAAATATATCTTGTTTTACTGTTACCTCATCTCTTATTAAGGATAAATCTATAAAATTTTGTCTCAAAACATTTAAAAAAGGTTCAGCTTTAGGCATTATTAAAATTTTATTATTATAATACAAAATAGGACATAAATATTTTTTATATTTAACAGCACAATTATTAAATACATAATTTTCTACAAAATTTTGGTGTATTCCATCTTCCCCTTTTGCTACTTTTACTACTAAATATTTATTTATACTATAAACTCTACGAGAAATTCCTTCTCCTAAAAATTTGAAATTTTTATTAAAATCTTTTATAGATAATTGAGACAATTGTTCTAAAGTATATTTTTTCATAAAAATCCCCCAAAAACTATTTATTTTAGTTTATGAGAATTTCTAAAAATATATATTTAATTAATATATTTAAATTATAAAATTTTAAGGCTATATAAAACTATTTAATAT
>NZ_WHJC01000001.1 GCF_009295725.1 Clostridium tarantellae | reverse complement strand
CTTGAAAGTTCTTACTTATAGTATCTTCATTATTACAATTAAAAGTACTTAAAGTTGAAATCCAAAGGTTAATAATTTCGTCAATTTGAGTTAACAAGTTGCTACCATTAATTATATTAATAAATTTTTTTGAATTTGATATTTCATTTTTAATATATTCTTTTAATTTATTTATATTTAAATAATCAAAGTTTTTTCCACAATCATTACAAAAATTTGAGTAAGTATTGTAAGTTTCACCTAAATAACATTCCACTTCTTCAGTACTTGTAGCCATTGATAATTTGTTTAATAATCTTTTGAAATCTTCAGTTTTATTGTGTAAAGGTAAATTTTTTTCAAATTCTTCTACTTCATCTATATATTCATATTGATAAACATCTGATTCATTTGCTTTTGATAGATCATCATCAAAAGTTTTAGATTCACATTCAGATAAATTTATTAATTTACGTAATCTATTGCAAGTATAATCAACAGTATTTTTGCAAAGAAATTCTTCTAATTCCTGACAAGGTATTAAATTTTTAAGTTTGCTTGACATTAAAATCACTCCTTATTTCAATTAATATGTATTGAAATAGCTTTTACAGGGCAATTAATAGCTGCATCTTGTATATTTTTTTCATACTCCTTAGGAATATCATTTAAAATAGCTTCAGCTTTTCCATTAGAATTCATTGAAAAAACTTCAACACATAATGCCTCACATAACCCACAAGCTATACATAAATCTTGGGAAACTAGTACTTTCATATACATCACTTCCTCATATATATGCTATATATATAAATTATTTAGAAATAGTAACTAGTATTTTACTTAATTCATTAGCTTTAATATTATGTTCTATTTTAGCATTAAAAGGTAAAAAATCACCTTTTGTTAGTAAGAAATGTTCACCATTTATAAAATCTATGTTAATAGAACCATTTATAATTTGAATAGTTGCAAAACCATTATGAGAATGATTAGGAAGACCTTTTCCCTTTTCAAATTTAAAAAATATACTTTTAAAACAATCATTTTGAACTAATAAATGATTAAGCTCTTCTATTTTATCTAAATTTACTGGGACAGTTTTAAACATAAATAATCCTCCTTTGTGTATAAAATAATATTCATATTTAAAGAATACTACCATATTAAGAATTTTTCAGTAACATTAGTTACAAATAAATGAAGTTAAATATATTATTAATTTAATAATTAAGGGTTAAATATAATTAAATGTAAAGAATTTAGTATGAATATTGACATAAATGATACATTAAGCATATAATCTTAATTAAGTATATAAATACAATGAAGAGAAGAGTAATAGAATAGAAAGTGTAAAAGAGAGCTGGGTAAGGTGAAAGCCAGACACAATAATTTCTATGAATATGGTCTTAGAGTAGACTTTCTGAATGAGAAATCTTTAGGAAAGTACGGTTACAACCGTTATATTGTAAGATAATAAAAATAATTAATATTTTATAAAAATTATTAATTATGGAGTTATTTAATGAGATATTTATGGTAACATAAGTATAAAGTAGAGTGGTAACGCGTAATTTAACGTCTCTATGGGTATATCCCATAGGGACTTTTTATATTTTTAAATTTTATTGGAAATAATACAAAAAGAGTATTAATAGGAGGAATATTAATGAGTAAAAAACCATATTACATTACAACACCTATTTATTATCCATCTACAAATTTACACATAGGTAATACTTATACTACAGTAGCTGCTGATGCTTTAGCAAGATTTAAAAGATTAACAGGATATGATGTAATGTTCTTAACAGGAACAGATGAACATGGTCAAAAGATAGAAAGAATAGCATCAGAGAAAGGTATTACACCAAAGGAGCATGTTGATGGAATAGTTTCAGGAATTAAAGAACTTTGGGAAATGATGAATATTAGTTATGATAAATTTATTAGAACTACTGATGATTATCATATGAAAGCTGTTCAAAATATATTTAAGAAATTATATGATCAAGGAGATATATACAAAAGTTCATATGAAGGACTTTATTGTACTCCATGTGAGTCTTTTTGGACAGAAACTCAATTAGTAAATGGTAATTGTCCAGATTGTGGTAGACCAGTAGAAAAAGCTCAAGAAGAAGCTTATTTCTTTAAAATGAGTAAATATGCAGATAAATTAATGAAATATATAGAAGATAATCCTCATTTTATACAACCAGAATCAAGAAAAAATGAAATAGTAAATAATTTCTTAAAACCAGGATTACAAGATCTTTGTGTTTCTAGAACTAGCTTTACTTGGGGAGTTCCTGTAAGTTTTGATGAAAAACATGTAGTATATGTTTGGATAGATGCTTTATCAAATTATATTACAGCATTAGGTTATGATGAAGAAAATAAAGAGCTTTATAAAAAGTATTGGCCAGCAGATGTTCATTTAATAGGAAAAGATATATTAAGATTTCATACAATTTATTGGCCAATTATGTTAATGGCTTTAGGGTTAGAATTACCTAAACAAGTATTTGGTCATGGATGGTTATTAGTTGACGGTGGAAAAATGTCAAAATCCAAAGGAAATGTTGTAGATCCAGTTGTATTAGTTAATGAATTTGGTGCAGATGCTGTAAGATACTTCTTATTAAAAGAAATACCATTTGGTTCAGATGGATCATTTAATAATGAAGTTTTTATCAAAAAAATAAACTCAGATTTAGCTAATGATCTTGGAAACTTACTATCAAGAACTATAGCAATGGTTGATAAATACTTTAATGGTATTATACCAGTTCCAAATTGTAAAGAAGCTATTGATGATGAGCTAATAAATCTAGCATTAGCAGCTCCAAAAAAAGTTGAAAAGGCTATAGATGAATTAAAGATTCCAGAAGCATTAGAAGTAATTTGGGAACTTATAGGAAGAGCTAATAAATATATAGATGAAACAACACCTTGGATATTAGCTAGAGATGAGGAAAAGAAAGAAAGATTAGGAACAGTTCTATATAATTTGTTAGAGACATTAAGATTTGTTTCAGTTTTAGTTTCACCATTTTTAACTTCAACTAGCGCAAAAATGAATGTTCAATTAAATACAAATATTATAGAGTGGGAAAGTTTATCGTCTTTTAATGGAATAAAAGTAGGTGAAAAAGTAGTTAAGGGAGATGTTATATTCCCAAGAATAGATGTTGAAGCTAAATTAGAAGAGTTAGAAGCTTTAAAACCAGCTCCTGTTAAATTAACTAATGAGGAATTAGTTAAAAATCCAATAAAAGAAGAAATAACAATAGATGATTTTGATAAAATTGATTTAAGAGTTGTTAAAGTTATTGAATGTGAGCCAATTAAAAAAGCTAAAAAATTATTAAAACTTAAAGTTGATTTAGGTGGAGAAATAAGACAGGTAGTTTCAGGAATAGCAGAACAGTATAAGCCAGAAGAATTAGTTGGAAAATACGTTATATTAGTAGCTAACCTAAAGCCAGTTAAATTAAGAGGAGAATTGTCACAAGGTATGATATTAGCAGCTTCACCATCTGATGATTCTCAATTATCCTTAGTAAATCCTGGTGAATTACTAACAGGAAGTCAAGTAAAATAATATAAATAAGATAATATAAAAAAGTAAATCGAAAGAGATTAATGACTGTATTAAATACATAATTAATCTCTTTTTATTAAAAAAGGAGGATTTATAGTGAAGGTGATAGTGGGAAATGCATGGCCATATGCAAATGGATCACTTCATATTGGGAGAGTATGTTCATGGTTACCAGGAGATTTATTAGCTAGATATCATAGAGCAAAAGGGGATGATGTAATATTTCTTTCAGGTTCAGATTGCCATGGAGCACAAGTGTTATCAAAAGCTAAAGATTTAGGGAAAACTCCTAAGGAAATAAGTGATATTTATCATAGAGAATTTATTAGATGTTTTAATAAATTAGAGTTTTCCTTTGATATATTTAATAGAACAGATTCACAAAATCATATAGAAACAGTAAAAAAATTTATATTAAACCTTTGTTCAAATGAACATATATATGAAAAAGAAATAGAACAATATTTTTGTGATAACTGCTTGAAATATGTGGAAGTTGATAATTTGACAAACAATAAATGTAAATTTTGTGGAACATTAACATCTATAAAGAAATCTAAACATTTATTTTTGAAAATATCTAAATTTGAAAAAAATATAAAAAATATGATTAATAAACAAGAAGGTTGGAGAGAGAATGCTATTAAAATAACTAATAGATATTTAGATGGAGGATTAAGAGATAGAGTTGTAACAGGAGATATAGAATGGGGAATAGAAGTACCTATAGATGGATTTGATGATAAAAAAATTTATGTTTGGATAGAAGCTTTAATGGGATATTTAACAACATCAATGCAATATGCAAACCAAAAAAATAAAAATTTTGAAGAATATTGGAATACAAAAAATAGTAGAGTTTATTTAATACATGGAAAAGAGAATATACCCTTTCATTCAATAGTTTTTCCATCAATATTATATGGATTAGGAATAAATAATTTTAATATTAGGATTTTGTCGTCTGAGTATTTAAATTTAGAGGGAAAAACTTTTTCTACTAATAAAAATTGGGCTATATGGATGCCATATATGTTAGATAGGTATCCAGTAGATAGTATAAGATATTATATGATACGTAGAGGGCCTGAAAAAAAAGATTCAGATTTTACATGGAAAGATTTTGTTAATATTAATAATAATGAATTAGTTGGAGTTTTAGGAAATTTCATAAATAGAACCTTAATTTTTGTTAAAAAGAATTTTGATGGTATTTTAGAAAAACGTACATTAAATAAAGCATGGAAAATAGAAATAATTAAAGCTTATGATTTTGTTGGCAAATGTTTTGAAAATGGAGAGTTTAAAGAAGCACTTAAATATATATTGAATTTAATAGAAAAAACTAATTGTTTTTTTGATAATAAAAAACCTTGGCAATTACTTAATTCAGATATTGAAGAAGCTAAAGATGTTGTATATGTATGTAGCCAAGTTGTAATAACATTATCACAGTTATTGAATCCAATAATACCTAATGCATGTGAGCAAATTAGAGATTTTTTTAATATAAATGAAGTGATTTGGGGATTTAATGAAGTTAAATTTATTAAAATTAAAAATTTAAGCACTATTTTTAATAGAATTGAAAGAAGAGTAGCATTAGAAGAAGTAAAAAAATTAAAGCTTAAAAAAATATAAAAAAGGACCCTTGATATTCGTGTAAGGGGGACAAATACTCAAGGGTTATTTTAAGGGGTAAAATTAAATTAGTGTTTTAGCTACGTTACATTTATTATATTAAACTCAAAATATGGCATTTATGTGACAAATAACAACTTTAATAAATAAAATTTAATTTTAAAAAGTAAATTAAATAATAAATGAGCTTATAATATCAAGGGTGTGATATTATAAGCTCATTTATAAGGGTTTGTTTAGGAGTTAAAATATTAAATTGTTATTTGAATTTTAAAAAATTAGCCCCAGATATTTGCGTAAGGGGGACAAATACCTCGGGCTAGCTTTAAGGGGTAAAATTAAATTAGTGTTTTAGCTACGTTACATTTATTATATTAAACTCAAAATATGGCATTTATGTGACAAATAACAACTTTAACAAATAAAATTTAATTTTAAAAAGTAAATTAAATAATAAATGAGCTTATAATACCAAGGATGTGATATTATAAGCTCATTTATATTATATGAATTTAAAAAATTAGCCCCAGATATTTGTGTAAGGGGGACAAATATCTCGGGCTAGCTTTAAGGGGTAAAATTAAATTAGTGTTTTAGCTACGTTACATTTATTATATTAAAACTATAATGTGACATTTTTGTGACATAAATAAAATTTAAGATATTTAGATGAAAATTTTTTTAAAAAGAAATTTTTTGTTACAATTAAAATTAATAACACTTTAAATATTGGAAGGAGTTAAGTTTATGAAAGCATATATTTTAGGAGCTTTAATTGGTGGAATAATAGGATATATAACTAATTGGTTAGCTATAAAAATGTTATTTAGACCTTATAAAGCAAAATATTTTTTAGGAATTAAGGTGCCATTTACACCTGGTGTAATACCAAAGGAAAAAAATAGAATAGCTAAAAGCGTTGGAAAAACTGTAGGTATACATTTATTAAATAAAGATACTTTAATAAAGGCTTTATCTAATTCAGATATTAAAAGCAAAGGTAAATATATATTAAATAATAAAATTAATAAGATTTTTGATAATAACTTTACTTTAGATTTAATCTTTGCAAATTTCTTTAAACGTGAGTATTTAAGTTTAAAGAATAAATTTATAAATAAATTTAGTAATGAAATATTAAAATTTATAATTAAGGAGGATTCTATAAAAAATATTTCAATTTTAATACTTGATAAAGTAAATATTAAATTAAATGAAAATCCTATATTTATAAATAAGTTAATAGAAGATGGAACTTTAAAAAATATTATATTAAATTTATTTAAAAAATATAAATATAGTGGAAATTTACAAGATTTTATAAATAAAAAGATTAGTTTAGAATTAAGTTCGTTGGTAGTAGGAAATAAAAAAATTAAAGATGTGCTACCTAAAGAATCTATGAATTTAGTACAAGATTTACTTATGAAAGAAAAAAAATATATAGCTGAAGAAATTAAAATAGTTATAAAAAAGGATTCTGTTGCAGATAGCATAAAAAAAGTTATAAATAATAATATACCATCAATTGTAAGTATGTTTTTAAGTACTGATTCTATATATGAAAAAATAGTTTCTGAAACTAATAACTATTTAGATCAAGATGAAAATCAAAAAATTATAATAAATACAATAGTATCAATAATAGCTAATTATAGTGAACACTCTTTTGCTGAATTACTAAACAAGTTACCTAAAGATAGTTTAGATGAATTAGTAAATAATATTACTGATTACATAGGAAATAAATTTTTTGAGGAAAAAAATATAGATAATATTGTTTTAAATATAGAAAATAATTTAAAACAATATAGTACTTACCATAGTTTATTAATAAGTATAGATAATAATTATGAAGAAAAAATTAAAAATATATTAGATGATGGATTGAAGAAGATTTTCAATAGTCAATACTTTAGTAGTTTTGTTGAAAAAAGTGTCGAAAAATTTTCAGACCAATTACTACAAACATCTACAAATGATATATGTTATAATAGAGAGCAAATAATAAACAAAATTGATGAGTTGGTAGAAAAACAGTATGAAAAATTTATAAGTGAAAATGCTGAAGAAATAGTGAATATCATTGATATTCCTAAATTAGTAGAAGAACAAATCAATTCATTTGAACTTTCTTATGGAGAAAAAATTATATTAGATATAGCTAATAGTGAATTAAAAGCTATTACTTGGTTAGGTGCATTACTAGGAGCAATATTAGGTATAATATCGCCATTGTTAGCAAATTTTTATATGTAGTAAAAGTAGGAGTGAATTATGATGAAATATAAAATATTTGATACACATGCTCATTATGATACGGATGTATTTGATGAAGATAGAAATAAGGTTATAGAAGATCTAAAGAAAAATGGAGTAATTGGGGTACTAAACTGTGGTTCGGATTTATATGGAGCAAGAAAATCAGTAGAACTTTCTAAAGAATATGATATGTTTTATGCTGCTGTAGGAATTCATCCAGAATCTGCAGAAAATTTAACAGAAGATACTTTAAAGGAAATTAGAGAATTAGCTAATAATTCAAAAGTAAAAGCTATAGGAGAAATTGGATTAGATTATTATTGGGAAGAAAATCCTAATAGAGAAATTCAAAAAGATGCTTTTAGGAAACAAATGAATCTAGCAGAAGAATTACAATTGCCAGTGGTTATTCACGATAGAGATGCACATAAAGATACGTTAGAAATAATAAAAGAATTTCCAAATGTAATAGGGGTTATTCATTGTTTTTCTGGTTCAGTTGAATTTGCAAAAGAATGTATAAAGTTAGGATATTATATAGGTTTTACAGGTGTTTTAACTTTCAAAAATGCAAAAAAATTAGTAGAGGTTTGCAAGGAAATTCCATTAGATAGAATTCTTGTAGAAACAGATTGTCCATATATGACTCCTGTACCGTTTAGAGGGAAAAGAAATCAATCAAATTATATAGAGTATATTATAGATAAAATTTCTGAAATAAGGGGAATATCTGAAAAAGAAATAAATAATATTTTATTAAAAAATACAAAAGAATTATTTAAAATAGATTTGTTGTAATAAATAAAATTTTTATTTCATAGGTATTTAATATATTTAATTTAATATACAAATGGGGAAAATTAAATATACTTTCTAAAAATAATAAAGTTTATAGAAAGTATTAATTATAAAAAGCTATGCTCAAATAAAATATTGGTGATAAGAGTATAGTAAAGCTAAGGAGGCAAAATATGCTTGAAAAATTGAAG
Source organism: Clostridium tarantellae (assembly GCF_009295725.1). GTDB lineage: Bacteria > Bacillota > Clostridia > Clostridiales > Clostridiaceae > Sarcina > Sarcina tarantellae. The sequence goes on along the minus strand of NZ_WHJC01000001.1, from coordinate 68,462 downwards.
CTTTACAGAAAAAAGCTTTTCTCGAATACTAAGTTGTTAGTGATTTCTCTTATTGGAATAATAATAGTTACAACTATTGGTATTAGTAAAGCACACAAGACAATCACCATAAATGTTGGTAATGAAAAATTAGAAATATCAACATTTAAGAAAACAGTTCAACAGGTTTTAGAAGAAAATTCTATAGAACTAATAGAACAAGACAAAATACAACCAGCATTACAGGATATAATTAATGAAAATACTATAATAGAAATAAAAAAAGCAATAGATATTAAAGTAACTGTAGATGGTAAAGAATTACAGATAAAGTCGGCTGAAGATAACATACAAAATATGCTGATAGCTGAAGATATAGTTTTAAATGAAATGGACAGAGTTGAGCCAGATAAAGGCTCAAAGCTATCTAAGGGGCTAGATGTAAAAATAACAAGAGTTAAAGAAAATATAATAACTGAAAAGCAAATTATAGATTATGAAACTATTGTTAATGAAGATGCAACGTTAGATAGCAGTATTGAAAAAGTTACTCAAGAAGGATGTCCAGGTGAAAAAGAAATTATATCTAAAGTAGTTATAGAAGATGGACAAGAAGTTCAAAGAAAAATTGTTGAAGAAAAAATAGTTAAAGAACCTGTTGAAAAGCTTGTAGTTAAGGGAACAATGAACACATTAGTTTTATCTAGAGGTGAAACTATACCATATAAAGAAAAAAAATATATGGAATCTACTGCTTATGCTGGTGATACAATAACAGCAACAGGAACTGTACCTAAGAGAGATCCAAGTGGTTTAAGTACCATAGCTGTAGATCCTAAGGTTATACCTTTAGGTTCTAAGGTTTATGTAGAAGGTTATGGTTATGCTGTTGCAGAAGATACTGGTGGAGCTATTAAAAATAATATTATAGATATATTTTTAAATTCATCTTCTGAATGCTATTCTTGGGGACGTAGAATGGTTAATGTTTATATTTTAGCATATCCAGGTGAATGGTAATTTATCTAAAAGACTATGTAATGGTATTTTATACTTTTACATAGTCTTTTTGAATTTAAATATATATTATGGTATTTAGTTGACAGTTTCATAACTTAAAGTTAAATTTAATATAGTATGAATTAATTAAGAAGGGAAGTTTTTAGCTTGATTAAAGAAGTTATAGTTGTAGAAGGTCGTGATGATATTACTGCTGTTAAAAGAGCTGTGGATGCAGAAATAATAGCTGTAGGTGGCTTTGGTATTAATCAAAAAGTAATAGAAAGAATAAAAGAAGCTCAAAAAAGAAAAGGTGTTATAGTGTTAACAGATCCAGACTTTGCAGGAGAAAAAATTAGAAATATAATTTCTAAAAGAGTTAAAGGAATTAAACATGCATATATAGCTAGAGAAGAAGGAACAAAGGATGGAGATATAGGAGTTGAAAATGCAGAGCCTGATGCTATAATTAGAGCTTTAAATGAAGCCAAGATTACAATTGAAGATAAAAGAGAAGAGTTTACTATAAATGATTTAATTTTTTTCAAGTTATCAGCAGATCCTAAAGCTAAAATAAGAAGAGAATTATTAGGAAAAGAATTAAGAATAGGTTACGGAAATGCAAATCAAATGCTTTCAAGATTAAATAATTATGGAATAAGTAAGGAAGAATTTGTGAAAGCTATAGAAAAAATTGAAAGTTTAATGTAGGAGTAAAATTATGGAGATAAAAGATATTAAAACAAAAGAATTAGTTGAAAAATATAACTTTAGATTTTCGAAAAGTTTAGGACAAAACTTTTTAATAGATGATTCTGTACTAACTGATATTGTTGAAAGTGCAGAAGTTTGTGATGAAGATTTAGTTATAGAGATAGGACCTGGAGTTGGAACATTAACAGTTCAGCTGCTAAAAAAAGCTAAAAGAGTTGTAGCTATTGAGTTAGATAGTGATTTAATACCAATTCTTATGGCTGAACTTGGAGCAAATCAAAATTTCCAATTAATACATAAGGATGCTTTAAAAGTGAATTTTAATGAAATTATTGGTGAAGAGAAAAGTGTTAAGTTAGTTGCTAATTTACCATATTATGTAACTACTCCTATAATAGCCAATTTATTAAATGGTGGTTATAAGTTTAAATCATTAACTATAATGATTCAAAAAGAAGTTGCTGAAAGAATGAATTCAAAGCCTAATTGTAAAGAGTATGGAGCATTATCAATACTTGTTCAATACTATTGCAATACAAGTATTGTTAGAAGAGTACCACCAACATCATTTATGCCAAGACCAAAGGTTGATTCAATAGTAATAAGATTAGATAAATTAGATGAGCCTAGTGTTAAGGTAAAAAATGAAAAATTATTTTTTGATTTAGTTAGACATGCATTTAATATGAGAAGAAAAACTTTATGGAATGCAACTAAAAATATAAATTTATCAAAAGAACTAATGGAAAAGGCTTATGAAGATGCGGGTATAGATCCAAAAAGAAGAGGAGAAACTTTAAGTTTAAAAGAGTTTGGTGCTTTAGCGGATGCAATATATTCATACATGAATATATAAATAATTAATTGTTAATTTTAAGAGTTTTAAAATAGTCATTATTATCAAAAAAATTTGATAATAATGACTATTTTTATTATAAAAAATAAAATTTAGAATTAATAATAGTTTTTATTTATAAGTATAAATAGAATAAATTTAAAAAATTTATTCTCATTTTATATTTAACTTCATATAATGTAGAGAATAAATTTAAGTGGAGGTATTATAGCGGTGGCACATAGTAAGTTATATAGAAGTTTTATAATATTACAAGAAAGTGAAAGAGGGCATTCAGTATCTAAGGACAAACCTTTATCAGGTTATGCAAAGGTTGAAGCAAAAAATAATAAATGTAGAATAGCTTTTTATGCTCAAAATTTAAAAAGTGATTATGAAAAATGTAACATGATGGTGATATGCAATAGGAAAGATTTAAAACAAAATATAAATATAGGTGAAGTGAACATAACATCTCAAGGAAAAGTAGATTTTAATATAGAATTTGATTCTGATAATATAGGTGAAACAGGAATAGATTATGAAAAACTAGTTGGAGCTGCTTTATATAAAGAAATTGGAGGAAGTCCAGTATTTTTTATGTATGGATTTTTAAATGGAGAACAACCAAAAGATAATTGGAAAGAATATAAGATTAGTAATTGTGATGAAAGAAGTAATCATAAAAAAAATGAAGAAAAAAAATTAGAAATGAAAAAAGTAGAACATAGTAAAACTAAAATTGATATAGATATAAATGAAAATAAACATAAAGATGAAAATGTTGAAAAGATAGAAAAGAGTAATAATATTAATTCAGATGTTGAAAAGGATGTGCAATATAGACAAGTTGAAAAAAATATAGAAACAAAATTTGATGATTATGAAAATAAAATAGAAGAATATAAAAGAGAAAAAGAACAAGAAACACAAAGTGAAGATTTAAACAAAAATGTATCTAGTAAAAATGATAATGAATTTGAGGATGATAATTCCTTTGAATTAAGAGGAGGAATGGGAGATTTTTTCTCAAGTGTAGTAACAGGACTTCAAGAGATTAAAGGCTTTGCAGAAGATATAAAAAATTGCAAATGGTATAAAGTGCCGGTGAATGATTTTGAAGAAATGTGTAATATGTCTAATTATAATAAATATACTGTAGCATATTATCCTATGATTAATTATTATCCTTATATAAGTCAATATGGATATTTTATGATTGGATTTAAGGTTGATAGTAATGGAGAAGTTAAATATGTAGTATATGCTATTCCAGGTGGAAAAGATAAAAGGGATCAACCTTATTGTGGAAGAACAGGTTTTGTTACGTGGGTTCCTAATGATTCTTCAGAAATGAAAGGACATTGGGTTATGTTTTATGATTTCCAAAATAGTATGGTTGTAGTTCCTATGAAATAAAAATAAAAAATATAAAGGGGCAAGTAAAAAAACCCCTTTTATTTTTGTTAAATAAAAGTTTTTAGGTAATGTTTTAAGAACATATGAATATATTTATTATAGAAGTTTTATTAAGATTAGTATAATTAATATATGTGGATTGAGGTGAAAAGGCTTGAATAGAAAGCAACTAGGAGTTACATTAATATTAATTTGTTTAATGATAATTATGTTAACAGGAGAGAAATTATTTAATAATGATATAAAAAAAGTTGCATTAACTAATAATAATATTGGAAACCTTAATAGGTATAATGCATTAGAAGGAAGTATAAGTTATAGCCTTCCTGATACTTGGGATGTAGAAGAAAAAAAGTATCCTGGAAATTACATAGTTTATGATAATAACTTTGTAAGTGAAGAAATGGGGATATTAGGATATGTTCAAATATTAAATACTAAGAAATCAATAGAGGAATTAGTTAACGCTGATAAAGAAAAACTTAAAGATAAATCAATAAATAAATATGAATGTAATGAAGATAAAATTAATGGAGAAAATATAACTAAAGTATTTTATAATGAAAAAAGTAATAAAGAAAAGTTATATTTAAATGTAATTTATTATAAACAATTATCAGAAGGACAGGTTTTAAAGGTTTTATTTAGTTCAAGTGAAGATAAATATAAGGAAGATTATAATACTATTTATCAAGTAATATTAGATAGTTTTGAACATTAAATAAATTTGATTTAGATTTGGTAAAGTATTATAATTTATGGTAAGAGAGAAGCTAAATGCTTCTCTTTTTCAATATTGGGAATTTGGGAGGAAGTTATGAAACCAATTTTATTCGAATTTTTTGGTATTAAAATTTATAGTTATGGTTTAATGATAGGTATAGGAATTATATCAGCTATATTTTTACTTACTAGTAGAGCTAAAAAGAAAGGTTATGATGAAGATAGCTTATTCAATTTAATAATTATAACAGTTATAAGTGGAATATTAGGGGGAAAAGCACTATACATAATAACTGATTTTAATTATATAAAAAATAATCCTACAGTTATATTTTCACAATTTGGATATGGATTTGTTATTTATGGTGCTATAATTTTAGGAGCATTAGCAGCAATTATTTATAGTAAAAGAAAAGGTTGGAGTATATTAGAGATTGGAGATTTACTAGTACCATCATTAGCATTAGCTCAAGGTTTTGGAAGAATTGGATGTTTTTTAGCAGGATGTTGTTATGGTGCAGAAACAACAAGTGTATTATCTGTAGTTTTTCCAGCAGGAGGATTAGCACCAGCAGGAATTCATTTACATCCAACACAAATATATTGTTCAATATTTGATTTTACATTGGCATTTTTCTTATTATGGTATGATAAGAAAAAATCATCTAAAGGTAAAACCTTTGCTATGTATCTTATAATTTATAGCATTGGTAGATTTTTAGTTGAATTTTTAAGAAATGATCCTAGAGGAAGTGTTGGAGAACTATCCACTTCTCAATTTATTTCTATATTTATACTAATATTAGGTATATTAATATTCAATATAAACAAAGTAAAAGGGAGAAAAGAAAAAATTGAAGGCTAAAAAGTTACCATTATTAATATTAATAACATTATTCATATTTACAAGTTCATTATCTGGATGTACTGTAATTGATGAATTAAAAATCAAAACAGGTATGAAAAATACTGATTTTGAATATATAAAGGAAAAAAAGGTTGATCGTATAGTAATTCAAAGTACTAGAGATAAAGGATTTAGATTTTTAGTAAATGATACTGATGTAATAAAGGATATCTATGATATATTATCTAAAGCAAAAAAAGTTACTGAAAAAACAGATTTAGATCCAGATTATATATTTGAAATACATATGGGGGATGAGGTTAAAAGTTTTTACTATGTTACTGGGTTTAATGAAAATAAAGAAGGAAATTTCTATGATGATAATAATATTTATAAAATTTCCACTAGGTTAGATAATGATATAATACAAAATTTATCATTTATAAGAAAACCAAGAGAGTTTAAAAATATTTACTATGATTCAACTTTAACTGCTTTATCCGAGCATAAGGATTTACTTAATCAAGGAAATAAAAAAGTTGGGATTGATATATTAGGGGATATAGATTGTGCAAAATATTTATTATCAGTAGAGATAGAAGACTTTAAAAGAAGATTAAAAGAGATAATACCTAATTCTGAAATAATGAATCATAATAGAGAAGATTTTGATATTATTGTTTCAGTTAGAAACTATGGATATAAAACAACCACATATAAAACTATAATAAAAATAGAAAATAAACAAGATCATAGTGAAAATAAATTCTATGTAGATGGTAAATATAATAATTCATGGAATATTGAAGTTTTTGATAAAATGCCAGATTCATGGAAATAAAATGGAGGAATGAATTATGGGAAATTGCTCAACATGCTCAAGTAAAGGTAGTTGTTCGTCAGCAAGTGAAAATGGGGGATGTAGTACAGAATATAAAGAAACGTTAAATATAAAAACTATGCCTAAGTATGGAACAATAAAGAATATAATAGGTATTATAAGTGGAAAAGGTGGAGTTGGAAAGTCAACCATTACTGGAATATTAGCAATTGAGTTAGCTAAAAAAGGTTATAAAGTTGGAGTTCTTGATGCAGATATAACAGGACCATCAATGCCTAGAATTTTTGGAATAAATAATAAAAGAGCTCAAATGGAAGCGGTAGGAAAAGGAAATAATGAAATTAAATTTTATCCAATAGAAACTTCTATGGGGATTAAAGTTATGTCTATGAATTTATTAAATGAGGAAGAAGAACAACCTGTTATTTGGAGAGGTCCAGTAGTAACAAGTGTTTTAAATCAATTATATCAAGATACTAATTGGGGAGAATTAGATTATTTATTAATTGATATGCCACCAGGAACTAGTGATATAACACTAAGCGTTATGCAAAAGTTTCCATTAAAAGAAATATTAGTTGTTGCAACTCCGCAAGATATGGTATCTATGATAGTTAAAAAATTAGTTATAATGGCTAAAAAAATGAATGTGCCTATAAAAGGTGTTATTGAAAACATGGCTTATATAGAGTGTGATTGTGGTGAAAAAATAAAAGTTTTTAGTAAAAAATCTTCAGAGGAGCATGCTGAATACTTAGAGTTACCTTTAATAGGAGAATTGCCGATAAATTTAGAGTTAACAGAAGCATTAGAGCAAGGAAAAGCGGAAGAATATGTTGCTGAAAATCCATTATATTCTTTGATATTTGAAGGATTATATTAGTTTTAAAAAATAATGAAAAATCGTGATTTCTTAAATAATTGTTTTAAAAAATTACGATTTTTTTTAGTTCATAAAAAATTCTATAATAAAATTTGAATTTTTGAGAATACTAATAATGTTGAATTTTATTATAGGAGGATATATTATATGAAAGCAATGGTTGACAAAGATACTTGTATAGGTTGTGGATTATGTCCATCAATATGTTCAGAAGTATTTGATATGCAAGATGATGGAAAAGCAGGAGTTATAGTTCCGGAAGTTCCAAGTAACTGTGATGGTGCAGTTAAAGAAGCAGAATCAAATTGCCCTGTAAATGCTATATCAATTGAATAAATTTAAATATTATTAATAGAATAAATAAGATAAAAGCCTATGCTTAACTAGTATAAAGTTTACATAGGCTTTTATTTTATAAAAATTAGATTAAAACATTATTTTAAAATTAACCTGAATTTTTAGTTATATAAGTCAGAATATATCATTCTAAAAACTTCTAAAGCTTCTTCAATTTTAGGTTTTAGTAAATGCTTTTTACTATTATATTCTTTTATTCCTTTGGTTGTAAGAGAATAAATTTTTTGGAATTTTTTTTCGGGATGATCCCAATGTCCTTCAATTAATTCTTGCTTTTCTAATTTTTTTAGAAGAGGATAAATTCCACCGGTGCTAGGAATCCATAAGCCATCGGTTCTTTCACCAATTTTATGACAAATATCATTTCCATTGGTTGGGCTTAAACTAAGAATATATAAAGTATAAATAGGCAGTAATCCTTTAGTAAATACTTGCCCTACTGCATCTTTTTCTTTTTGAATTTTTTTTAATTCAGAAAGTTTATTTTTATATTCTTCATATAATCTTTTTTCTTCCGCTTTTATAAAATTTAACTTATCCATAATTTTAAAAATCCTTTTGTATAGCAACTCCTATCATACCAGGACCAGCATGAACAGCCATAGCAGCACCGATATCTCTAATTTCTATAAAAGATAAGTTAGGATGATATTTTAATTGTTTAACTAATTCTTCAGCCTCTTCTTTAGCATGTCCTTGTAATATCCAAACACGACTTTTTTCTTTATCTAATTCATCAATTATTAAATTTTTTAATTTATTTAAAGATTGTTTTCTTCCTCTTGCTTTAGCTACAGAACAATAGGCACCTTCTTCATTTACAGATATAATAGGTTTTAAATGTAACAATTCACCTACTGTACCAGCAACTTTTCCTATTCTTCCACCACGTTTTAAATATTCTAAAGTATTAAGAGTATAATATCCTGTTGTAGCTTTTCTAATAGAAGGTAATTCTTTAATTATGTATTCAAAAGATTTTCCTTCACTAACTAAATGTAACGCTCTATTAACAATTGTACCTAATGGATAACCTATAATTTTACTATTGAATAAATAATATTTAAATTTATTATGACGGTGTTCTAATGCTAGTCTAGCAGCATTAAAAGTACCAGATAAAGTTTCTGAAATAAATATTGCAATAACATGAGTATATCCTTCAGATTCTATTTTATCTAAAACAGAATTAATATAATCAGGAGATGCTAATGAAGTAGTTGGTATTTCATTTTCTAGATTAGCATAAACTTCTTCAGTGGTTATATCAATTTTGTCATTAAATTCTTTATCTTTATAAATAATTTTTAGTGGTATTAAAAATAAATTTTTTTGCCTAAGTTCTTCCTCATTTAAATCACAAGAACTATCAGTTAAAATAGCTATTTTTTCCATGTGGTTGTCCCCCTATCTAATTTATGTAAAATTGTTATCATTAATTGAATTATATCATAACTGATAATGATATCAATAGTGATATAGTTTAAAAAAAGAAAAAATTGTCTAAATATTTAGACAATTTTTTCTTTTAATATTACTATTCAAAGAATAGCTCAGTATTTGAGTCTATAATATGCCATATTGTGTTACCAGAAGAAAGAGGAACTTCTTTTCCTGAAGAATTTTTTATTAAAGTTGGGGAAGTTTCAGTAGATTTACTCCAAGTTATTTTTTCTATTTTTCCATTAGAACATAAATAACCATCACCGTAGCCTAATAAATTTATATTTATATGATTTCCATCAGGATGTAAACTAATTTTAGTTTTTTGAATGATAATGTTTTTGAAAGTTAAAGGATTATTATTATTTTTATCTATTGCTAATTCATTATCCATATATTTCACATATTTTCCATTTGTGTATTTATAATTAGTAGAATAATTTTTACTAGGAGAAAATTTTATAAAATTTACTTCATTTAATTCTTCATAATTCCAGTAAGCTGAATCAAATTTCAAAAAATTTTCTGAGGAAGTATTTAAATCATTTAAATTTATAAAATTTCTAATGTTTTCAGCGGAAGTATATAAATTATGGGGAGCTGCTCTATCGTTATCACGCCAAAAAAAATTAGTTTGAGCAATTTCATTTATGCTTTGTAATGTGTTATTAGATGATATAGTAGATAGTGCTTCTGCACTACCTCCGCAATGAGCAAAAGGAAGGTTAAATTCTTTAGTTATATCTATAAAATAAGGTCTAACACTTCTTACGGGTCCTATTTTTTTAGGAGAATTATTATTAAATAAAGCTAAAAATCTAGGTATTCCACCTTCAGCTAAAGTTTCATATACTATATCAGCCTCTGAAAGTCCACTTTGAGGCCTTGAATTTACTGAATTTTCTATAATACAAAAGAAGGGAAATTTAGATTCTGATAAACTAGAAATTTTTTCTCCAGTATATTGAGATAATTTTGAAATAGTTTCTTCAGTAATAGTATTTTTATTATTTATAATAGATGTGTCAACAGAAGCTTCAGTTATAATATTATCATGTGGTAAATTACATATAGATGATGTATCATATAATTTGTATGTAATTTTATATATAATGGAACCACTAATAAAGCCTATAACAATTAAACTTAATAAAAACAATACTTTTCTCATAATTATTTAAAATCTCCTTTAATTATTTTTCTTATTTTTCCACAAAATATGGAATTATATTCATTGAAAAGAATATAATGGTTAGATTAAAGTTTCTTGTGTCAATAGACATAAAAATTAATAAATGCTTAAAAATAGAAGAAAAACGGACGTAATAAAAAACATATTACTTAAAAGGAATTTTTTAAATTAGCATATATTAATTTAGTGGAGTATAATAAGTCGGTACAATATATAGTGGAGTGGAGGAAATAAAATGCTACATGTTGTGAAAAGGGATGGTAGAGAAGTAAAATTTAATGCTGAGAAAATCGGTAGTGCAATTAAAAGAACAGCTAACGAAGTTGGCGTAAACATAAGAGAAAGTCAAGTGTTAGATACTATACAAAAAGTTTTAAACTATATTGAAATGGCCGGAAAAGAAAAGGTAACAGTTGAAGAGATTCAAAATTTAGTAGAAAGAGCATTAAAAGATAATGGATTTATAAATATATCTAATGCTTATTCTAATTATAGAAAAGAAAGAACAAGAGTAAGAGAAATAAAATCAGATTTAATGAAAGCTATTAGTAAAATTGGAGTTGAAACAGATAGAGACAATGCTAATGTAGGAAACAACTTCTCATCAAAGCTTTTAAGAATAGCTTCCGAATCAAACAAGTGGCATAATTTAGCTAGAATGCCAAAACATTTAGCAAAAGCACATGAGAATGGTGATGTATATTATCATGATTTAGATAGTTATAATTTAACAACTAATTGTTTGCATATTCCTACAAAGGAAATATTAGAAAATGGATTTAATACAGGTTATGGAACAATAAATAAACCAAAAAGAATAGAAACAGCAGCGGAATTATCTTGTATACTTCTACAATCAACTCAAAATGATATGTTTGGTGGTCAATCTCATCCTGATTTTGACAATGATATGAGCATATTTGTAGATCCAACAAGAAAAGAAATTAGAGAAGAATATGAGTCATTAGGTATAACTGATGATAAATTAGAAGAGTTAGTTAATAAAAAACTTAGAGAAAGAGTTCATCAAGCTATGCAGGGTGTAGTATATAATTTAAATACTATGCATTCAAGAGCGGGTTCACAGGTTCCTTTTAGTTCTATTAATTTAGGAATTCCTGAATCAGAAGATGCAGCTTTAGTTTGTGAAATATTCTTATTAGAATATGAAAAAGGGTTAGGAAGAGAAGAGCAACCTATATTCCCAAATATAATTTTCAGAGTTAAAGATGGAGTAAATAGGGAGGTTGAAGATCCTTATTTTTATCTATTTGAATTAGCTTGTAGAGTAGCAGCTAAAAGAATGAATCCTACTTTTATGAATATAGATGCAGATTTTAATAAAACTTATTATGATATGGGTTATATGCCTGCAACAATGGGATGTAGAACTTATTTAATGAGTAATATGAATGGGGAACCAGGATGTAAAGGTAGAGGAAATATTGCTCCAACAACTATTAACTTGCCAAGAGTAGGTATATTAGCTAAAGGAGATTTAGATAAATTTTTCGAAATATTAGATAGTAGATTAAATATTGCAAAAGAGTCTTTAATACATAGATATAATGTATTAAAAAATTTAAGGGTTAAAGATCTTCCTTTTGTAGCAGGTCAAGGGCTAATGAAAGGTGCTGAAAACTTAGGATTAGATGATTCTATAGAACCAATTTTAAAACAAGGTACTTGGGGAATAGGATTTATAGGATTAGCTGAAACTTTAATAGCGTTAATAGGAAAACATCATGGAGAAGATGAAGAATCTAAAGAATTAGGATTAAGAATAATATCGTATATGAGACAATATACAGATAGATTATCAGAAGAAACTAAATTAAACTGGAGTTTTTATGCTACACCAGCAGAAGGTTTATCTGGTAAGTTTATAAAACAAGATAAAAAAGCTTTTGGACTTATAAAAGGTGTAACAGATAAAGATTATTATACAAATAGTTATCATGTACCAGTTTATTATGCAACATCAATAAAGAATAAGATCGATATTGAAGCGCCATATCATAAATTATGTAATGGTGGGCATATAAGTTATTTAGAAGTAGATGATTGTCCTAATGGAGAAACTATAATGGATATATTACATTATGCTTATAGAAATACTAATATAAGCTATTTAGGTGTAAATTTTCATATTAGATATTGTAAATCTTGTGGAACATATCTTCATAACAATGAATGTTCTTGTTTAAATTGTGGAAGTCAAGATATTCAAGGTATATCAAGAGTAACAGGCTATTTAAGTTTAGATGAGAGATTTGGTCCAGGTAAAAATGAAGAAAGATCAGATAGAGTATCTCATTTAGAAGGCAATAAAAAGGCCTATTTTTGTGTGTAAAAAAATAAAATATTAAATTTATATATGAGCTATATGCAGAAAAGCATATAGCTTTTTTTCTTTAGGAAATTATAATTTTAAAAATCTGTAGATAACTTTAATTAAAGTGCCGAAGGCAGTCTGCGAAGCAGATTTTGTTCTGAATTTTTATTTTAATAATAAATTTTTTAAATTATTAAAATAAAAAGTAAATTTAATGTATAAATTTTTTTAATATGTAACTATATGGAAAAATATTAGGTGGTATGGTATTATATTAATTAAAATTCATTAGGGGGAATAAAGTTTGGCGATTATAGATAAAGTTAATGGTAAAAAAATTTATATAGTGGATACAACTTTAAGAGATGGAGAACAAACAGCTGGGGTAGTATTTGCTAATAATGAAAAATTAACTATTGCTCAAATGTTAAGTGATTTAGGGGTAAATCAACTTGAAGTGGGTATACCTGCTATGGGAGGAGATGAAAAAAAATCTATTAAAGCAATATGTAAAAAAAAATTAAAAAGTAGTATTATGGCATGGAATAGAGCAGTTATTTCAGATATTGAACATTCTATGGATTGTGAAGTTGATGCAGTAGCAATTTCTATTTCTGTATCAGATATTCATATACAGCATAAGTTAAAAACTTCTAGAGAATGGGTTATAGAGAATATGATTAAAACAGTAGAATTTGCTAAAAAGAATAAACTATATGTATCAGTTAATGGAGAAGATTCATCAAGAGCAGATATAGAGTTTTTAATAACTTTTATTGAAGCTGCTAAAAAAGCTGGTGCTGATAGGTTTAGATATTGTGATACTGTAGGAATAATGAATCCTTTTAATATTAAAAGTAATATAAATACACTTATTGAAAAAACAAAATTTCCTATAGAAATGCATACACATAATGATTTTGGCATGGCTACATCTAATGCTATAGCTGGTGTTATAGGAGGAGCAGATTATATAGGAGTAACAGTAAATGGATTAGGAGAACGAGCTGGAAATGCAGCTTTAGAAGAAGTATTAATGGGGTTAAAGTATGTGCATGGGTATGAATTGAATGTGGATACAAAAATGTTTAGAGAAGTATCTGAATATGTGTCTAAAGCTTCAGGGAGAGAGTTGCCAGCTTGGAAGGCTATCGTTGGAAGTAATATGTTTAAACATGAATCTGGAATACATGCAGATGGGGCTATAAAAAATCCAGAAAATTATGAAGCATTTAATCCTAAAGAAGTTGGACTAGAAAGACAAATAGTTATTGGAAAACATTCAGGAAAGGCTGCTTTAGTAAATAAATTTAAAGAATATAGTATTGAGTTAAATGAAAATATGTCTAATAAAATGTTACAAAAAGTAAGAGAATTATCAGTAATGTTAAAAAGAAGTCTTTTCGATAAAGAATTAGTTCAAATATATAATGATTTATTAGAGGAGCAATAAATAAAAAGGGGGCAATAATTTTGGGGGGAAATTTAGTTTATAAAATTTTAAAAGAACATCTAGTAGAAGGAGAGCTTAAACTAGGAGCTTCTATAGGAATAAAAATAGATCAAACATTAACACAAGATTCTACTGGAACTATGACATATCTTCAATTAGAAGCTATGGGGATAGAAAAAGTAAAGACTAAAAGAAGTATAGCATTTATAGATCATAATATGATACAACAAGGATTTGAAAATGCAGACGATCACAAGTATATACAAACAGTAGCGGATAAATATGGTGTATATTTTTCTAAACCAGGTAATGGTATATGTCATCAAATATTTTTAGAAAGATTCTCCTGTCCGGCAGAAACTTTAATAGGAGCTGACAGTCATACTCCAACAGCTGGTGCAGTAGGAATGATTGCTATAGGAGCTGGTGGATTAGATGTAGCGTTAGCCATGTCAGGTAGTGCTTATTATATTAAAGTTCCAAAAGTTTGTAAAATTAATTTAGTAGGAAGACTTAATAAGATGGTATCTGCTAAGGATATTATTTTAGAAGTTTTAAGAAGAAAGACAGTAAAAGGTGGTATTGAAACTATATTTGAATATGGAGGTGAAGGAATAAAATACTTATCAGTTCCTCAAAGAGCAACTATAACAAATATGGGAGCTGAACTTGGAGCTACAACATCTATATTTCCAAGTGATGAAAATACATTAAACTTTTTAAAAAGCCAAGACAGAATTAGTGATTGGAAAGAATTAAAAAGTGATGATGATGCTATCTATGATGAAGAAATCACTATAAATTTAACAGAATTAGTATCTTTAGTTGCTAAACCACATAGTCCTGATAATGTGGAATCGGTTAAAAACCTTGAAGGTATGAAAATAGATCAAGTGGCAATAGGAAGTTGCACAAATTCTTCTTATGAAGATTTAATGAAAGTAGCAAAAATATTAAAAGGAAAAAAAGTTTATAAAGATGTTAGTTTAGTAATAGCACCAGGATCAAAACAGGTTATGGAAATGATAGCTAGAAATGGAGCCTTAGCAGACATAATAAGTGCAGGTGCAAGAGTATTAGAAAATTCTTGTGGTCCATGTATAGGTATGGGACAATCACCGAAAACAGATGGCGTATCTTTAAGGACTTTTAATAGAAATTTTTATGGAAGAAGTGGTACTTTATCTGCTAAGATTTATTTAGTTAGTCCAGAAGTAGCAGCAATTAGTGCAATTAATGGATATTTAACTAATCCAACAGATTATAATGTAGATTTTTCGGATATTAAAGTTTCAAAATTTATTGTAGATGATAGTATGATAATTTCTCCTTCAACTGATAGAAAAGAAGTTCAAGTTAAAAGAGGACCTAATATTAAACCATTCCCGGTTAATACTAAATTATTTAAAAATTTAAAAGGAAGTATTATTTTGAAGGTTGAAGATAATATAACAACTGATCATATAATACCATCAAATTCAAAATTATTACCTTTTAGAAGTAATATACCATATCTTTCAGAGTATTGTTTTAATACAGTAGATAAAGAGTTTCCCAAAAGAGCAAAAGAACAACTTGGAGGGTTTATAGTTGGCGGAGATAATTATGGACAAGGTTCCAGTAGAGAACATGCAGCTTTAGTACCACTATATTTAGGTATTAAAGGTGTAATAGCTAAATCATTTGCTAGAATACACAAAGCTAATTTAATAAATAGTGGAATAATACCTATGACTTTTGAAAATGAAGAAGATTATAAAAAGATATGCTTGTTAGACAAAATATATATAGATAATATTTTAGAAAATTTACATGAAAAATTTTTTTGTGTGAGTAATTTAACTCAAAGCACTAATTTTAAGGTTAAAGTAGAACTAACCAATAAAGAAATAGAAATATTAAAAGCTGGAGGAAAATTAAATTATACTAAGTTACAGGGTGGTGAGAATAATGAATAAAATAACTTTAATTCCTGGAGATGGTATAGGTCCAGAAATTACTAAAGCTATGAAAAAAGTAGTTGAGGCTACTGGAATTAATATAGAATGGGAAGAAGTTGAAGCTGGTGAATCTCAAATAGATAAATTTGGAACACCACTTCCTAATCATGTTATAGATTGTATAAAAAAAAATAAAATTGCTATAAAAGGTCCAATAACCACACCTATAGGAAAGGGGTTTAAAAGTGTTAATGTAACTTTAAGACAAGAGTTAAACTTGTATGTAAATTTAAGACCTATTAAAAGTTTTAAAGGCATTAATTCTAAGTATGATGATATAGATTTAGTTATTGTAAGGGAAAATACTGAAGATTTATATACTGGAATAGAACATAAAATAGGTGATTATGGTGCTGAAAGTATTAAGTTAATAACTAAGCCAGCCTGTGAAAGAATATGTGAATTTGCTTTAAATTATGCACAAAATAATAGTAGAAAAAAAGTTACTGCTGTTCATAAAGCTAATATTATGAAATTATCTGATGGATTATTTTTAGATATTTTTAAAAATATATCAAAGCAATATAATTTAGAAGCTAATGATTTAATAGTAGATGCAGCAGCTATGAATTTAGTTTTAAATCCAGAAAAGTATGAAGTTATGGTTATGCCTAATTTGTATGGAGATATATTATCAGATTTATGTGCTGGATTAGTTGGTGGATTGGGTATAATACCAGGTGCTAATATAGGAAAAGAATATGCTGTTTTTGAGGCAGTACATGGTAGCGCACCACAGATAGCTGGTAAAAACAAGGCAAACCCAACTGCATTAATTCAATCAGCAATAATGATGTTAAGATATTTGAAAAAAGAGCACTATGCTTTAAAAATAGAAAAAGCTTTAGAGAAAGTATTTTTAAATGGAGAAAAGTTAACTGAAGACTTAGGTGGAAATGCATCTACTACTGAATTTGTAGAAGAAGTATGTAAATATATATAATTGAAAGAAAATGGAGTTAATAAAATTTTATTAACTCCATTTTCTTTTATTAATAAAAGAAGGATTCATATTCGTTACTGTAAAAGTTCCTTTTTTTTATATATTGATATTGATAGGAAAATAGAAGCAATAAAAATGATAATAATCATAGTAAAGGTTAATGCTATTAAAAATGAAATATTATTTAATAAATTTTGTATAGTACTAGTTTTTATAATAATTTCAGAAACTGATGAAGCTAAGATAGAACTACTAATAGCTATAAATATAAATATATATCTAATATTAGCAAAGCCCCATTTTAATACTGTAGGAACTATTATTGATATGTATAATAATCCTATAACTAAGCATGAACCAATAAAGGTTAATATATGGGAAGAAGACAATGAAATTTTAGCTAAACTCATAGATATAATAAATAAAACAAGAGCATATATCAAAGAAAAAATCATTTCAATTAATAAGGTAATATATTTAGATAAAATATAGTCACTCTTATTTATGGGTAAAGTAGCTATTAAATAGTCTGTATTACTAAATTCTTCGTAGTAAGCAGGCGTACAAAATAAAGAATATAGCATCATTGAGAAGGATATTATAGCAAAATTAGGTGAAGAAATACTAGCAATGATGAAAGCAACTGCTACAAATAAAATATGTTTTTTACTTAATAAAACAGTAGTAAAATTTCTTTTTACTAAATTAATAATATTATTCATTGTTATTCCTCCTAATATAATACATCATAATATTTTCTAAAGAAGGTTTTTCATAAATAACTTCTTGTCCAAATAATTCAAAAGCTTGATTTTTATTTGCACATAATCCTTCAAAACCAAAAGCATTAGTTTTTATTGAAACAAAACATTTTTTAGTTTCTTTATCAATAAGTTCATTTTTACCTTTTATTAATGTGTGATTAATCATAAGAAGTTCTTTTTCTTCATTTAAGATAATTTTTCCATTATGAATAAAAATTATATAATCACAAGTTTTTTCTAAATCAGAAGTTATATGTGAAGAATAGAAAATAGTTATTTCATCATTTTGCATATAATCCAATAATATATCTAAAAAATCATTTCTAATTATAGGATCAAGGTTAGCTGTAGGTTCATCCATTATAAGTAATTTAGGATGATGACTAAGAGCCATAGTAAGTTCAAATTGCTTTTTCTTACCATGAGATAATTCCATATATTTTTTATTCTCATCTATAGAAAATTTTTTTATATATTTTCTATAAAAATTTTCATCCCAATTTTTAAAGAAAGGTGCAATATTTTTTTTTATTAATTTAATAGGTGATTCTTTTAAATAACCACATAAATCTCCAACATATCCTATAGATTCTTTAATTTCAATATTATTTTGTGTTAAATTTTTATTGAATATTTCAATTGATCCTACATCAGGGGTTAGCATTCCCATTAAAAGTTTTATAGTAGTAGTTTTTCCAGCACCATTTTCACCAATAAATCCTGTTATAAATCCTTTTTTTATGTTTAAGTTTTCTATATCTAAAGTAAATTTACCTAAAGTTTTTTTAAGATTTTTCACTTTAATAGCATTCATTTTTATACCTCCTCATATAAATTTTTTAATATTTCTAAGCATTCTTCTAATGATAAATCTAAGCATTTTGCTGTTTTTATGATTTCTTCTAGCTTATTTTCTAAATCATAAATAAGTATTTCTTTAAGTCTTTCTTTATTTTGCAATGCAACAAAGGTTCCTTTACCTGGTACTGTTGCAATAAATCCTTCTTTTTCCAATTCTTCATAAGCTCTTTTACTGGTTATTATGCTAACCTTTAATTCTTTAGCTAAAGTTCTTATAGATGGAAGTATATCTCCATCCTTTAATTTATTGTTTAATATTTGAGTTTTTATTTGTTCTTTTATTTGTTCATATAGAGCTATAGAAGATGTGTTTGAAATAATTAAATCCATAAGTTTAGGGTTAAACAATATTTTTGAAAATTATTGTTTTTCCTGGTCACATCCTTTCAATTTTTAAATGTATATATTGTATATACTGTATATATATAGAATATACAGTAATGAAAGTGAAGTCAATAGCTTAATGGAAAAATTAACAAAAAAGTATAATTTGAGTATTGACTTTAATATAATTTTATAAGAAAATAAAAGCAACTAAGAAAAGTGGTTGGGCGGCTTGACTACCCAAATGCTTTTCTTTTTTTGTTCGGATTTTTTAAAATTGGCTATCCTATGTGTTTTGAAAATTTAGCCATTTTTCATAGGGTATGAGTTATTGTTTAAGCAATAAAGGCAGGTATATTTGGCTAAAGCTTATAAAATTAAGGGGGATTTATAGTGAAAAAAATTTTAAAAGATAAAATATTTTTATCAACTATGTTTGCTTTAGCATTACCTATTACTGTTCAAAGTTTTATAACATCATCATTAAATTTAATTGATAATGTTATGGTAGGTAGATTAGGTGAAGCACCTATAGCTTCTGTTGGGTTAGCAAATCAGTATATTTTTATTTTTACTTTATGTATTATGGGAATAAATGCTGGAGCAAGTATATTTATGGCTCAGTTTTGGGGCAAGAAAGATGTTAAAAATATTAAAACATTTTTAGGTGTTAATATTACTATAGGATTAATTGCTTCTATATTGTTTGGATTAGGAGCGGCATTTTTTTCAGAAGAAATAATGATGATTTTATCGCAAGATTCAGAGGTTATTACTTTAGGTTCATCATATCTTAAAATTGTTTCTATAAGTTGTTTAGTTATGAGTTTTACTCAAGCATATTCATCTGCTTTAAGAAGTACTGAACAAGTAAAATTGCCTATGTATGCTAGTTTAATAGGTGTTTTAACAAATGCTTTTTTAAATTGGGTATTTATATTTGGTAATTTAGGAGCACCTATTATGGGTGTTAGTGGAGCTGCATTAGCAACAACAATAGCTCGTTTTATAGAAATGATTTTTATTATTAGTGTAATATATATAACTAATAATAAAGTAGCAGCTAAATTAAAAGATATGTTTACCTTTAATTTTAATACTATAAAAGTGTATTTTAAAACATCTTGGTCAGTTATAGCTAATGAATTAGTTTGGTCTATTGGATTAACAGCTTATTCAATAGCTTATGCACGCATTGGAACAAATGCAGTAGCTACAATGCAAATAGCAACTACTTTAAATAATTTATTTTTAGTTTTATTAGTAGGATTAGCTAGTGCAGCTACTATAATTATTGGAAATAAAATAGGAGCTAATGAGGAAGAAGTAGCAAGAGAGTATTCACATAATATTGCTAAAATGTCAATAGTTATTGGATTTTTGCTAGGTATAGTTATATGGTTAATGGCACCGTTAGTTCTTAAACCATTTAATGTTACTACTGAAACGTATACTTCTACTATAAAAGTGCTAAAAATAATGGCAGTATTTTTTACATTAAGATCTTATAATATGGTTATGATAATTGGAGTATTTAGGGGTGGTGGTGATACTACTTTTGCTATGCTTCTTCAAGGATGTACTATATGGTTTTATTCTGTACCAATTTCTTTTATAGGAGCTATTTTACTTAAATTACCTATTGAGGGAGTATTCTTTTTAATATGTACTGAAGAAATAATAAAAGCAATATTCCAAACTAGAAGATTAAAAACGGGAAAATGGCTAAAAAATGTTATAAGTGATATAGAAATTCCTAATAATTTAGAATTAGAAATGTAAATATTGTAAATCAATAAAAAGAGTAGGCTTTAGAAGTCTACTCTTTATCTATATATAGATTAATTTAGTTATGTCTTATTAAATAAATTTTAATTTATATTTAAAGAAGAATAATTTTTATATGTGCGTTTAGAAATTATATTTAAGAATTGATTTATAGATTTTAAGATTTTATATTTTGTAGTTGGATTTACTATGTTTTTACCAATTCTATCACAATAAGAAAGTAGTGCTAAATCATATATATTTGCATTATAAATCATATGGTGAACTTCTCCATATGATGATTTATTTAAAACATAAAAATGAGTCATATGATGTTTAACTAAATTTATAACATAATTATTAAAGTTATTATTAGTACTAACTTCACGTAAAATACGTCTTACCATCTCAGCGCCAACCCTATCATGATTTTTATCAACAATTTCATCATCAATTTCTAAAGTAGTTTTAGCTTTACCTATATCATGGAAAAGAGCAGCCCACATAAAAGCGGCTTTATTATTTGCTTTTTTTCTAATTTTTGCAGCTTCATCAACTACTAAAAGAGTATGAGTTAAAACGCAACCTTCTGGATGATAATTAGGATTTTGTTGTATATTTTTTAATTCATATAATATAGAAAATATTGAGTTTTTAAAGGATTCATTATTTAAAATATTTCTTAAATATATAGATGGATTAGCATCCTCTAATAAATGTTTTTCAATTTGCAAAAATAATTCTTTATCAGTCATAATTTTAATTCCCCCTAATTTAATATCTATTATAATGTTGTCCAAGTATTATTTTTTTAATCATTAAAGATAAAATTTTATAAATTTAAAATATAATAAAACAATAATATATTTGTATAATAAATTTAATAATTTCATAATATTATTATGTTATTATGTTTATGAGGTGAATTGAATGGAAAAAAATATAAGATTGGCAGGAATTGCTTATGAAAGTTTAGTAAATGGACCAGGTATGAGAAGAGTTTTTTTTTCACAAGGATGTAAACATAATTGTCTAGGATGCTTTAACAAAGATACTCATGATTTTAATTTAGGTGAAGAATTTAATATGGATAAACTTATAGAAGATATTAAAGCTAATCCTATGTTAAAAGGAGTAACTTTTAGTGGAGGAGATCCTTTAGAGCAAGCTGAAAAATTTGCGTACATGGCTAAAGAAATAAGCAGTTTAGGATTAAATATATGGTGTTATACTGGATACACCTTTGAATATATATTAGAAAATTTGCATAGGAAAAATGGGTGGAAAGAACTTTTACAAAATATAAATGTTTTAGTTGAAGGTAAATTTGAAATTAATAAAATAAAAAATGGATTAAAATATAAGGGGTCTACTAATCAAAGAATAATAGATGTTAAAGAAAGCTTAACTACTAATAAGATTATAGTGTTAAATTATTAATTATTTAATAAAAAATGTAATAATAGATATAAAGATTGTTATAATATTAATTAAGAAAGAGATATTATAATTTAGAAATTTTTTGTGTAAATTTATAGAATAAATAGAAAAAATTAAGATAAATAAGATTTTAATAATTATTATGTATAGGGGGGTGGACTTGATGTTATGTTTTAATTTAACAAAAGAATTATATAAAAAATGTAGAGTAAAATATATAAATTATGAATTAAGATATCAAGTTTTATTGGAATTTATAGGTTGTATATTAGTAATAATAATGACTAGATTATTTCTGGTGAATAATAAAAATTTTTCTGATATTTTATATATTATTACTCTTGGTGGGTGGGGAGTATTTTCTTTGTATTGTAATATAAAAAATAAAAAAATACTATTAAAGAAAATAGAAAAAGATATTAAACTTTTTGAAGAATTAAATATGTTTGGTCAATGTAGTGTAGAATTATTAAATGAAGGATTAAATGTTAAGTATAATTCTAAAACTAAAATATATCCTTGGAACATAATTAAAAATGCTTTGATTATTAATAATGATTTATATATTACTATATCTTCAGTAGAGCATATTATAATTTCACAAAAAGCTTTTAACAAAGATAAAAGTTCTAAGGATTTTATTAAAGATTTAGAAGAATATAAAAAATTTAAAACTTATTTAAGTATTATACAAAGTATATAAAGAATATTTTTTAAAAGTCATGATTTTATTAGAATATTACTAACAATCATGACTTTATTATTATAATTTAAAAAAATAAAAAGTAGTATAATATAATTATTAGTAACAATTAGAAAGTAAGAGGTGATTAAGATGTATAATGTATGGATTAAAAGAAAAACTTCAAATGAAGTAGATACTATAGTATTACCTTTATTTGAAGAAAAGTTACAAGTTGAAGATAAGGAAATTAATAAAAAATTAGCTAGATTAAAAAATAAAGATCAATTCAAAGGAAGTTTTGGAGAGATAGCTGAATTAACAAGAAATGTTAATGATGTAATTCAAGATGTAATAATTTTAGGGTTAGGTAAAGAAGAGGATGTTAATAGAGAGAAGTTAAGAAGAGCTTTTGGAAAAGTTCAAAAAACTATAGAAAAATTAAAAAGCGAAGAAATTTTTCTTGAGTTTATAAATATTAACAATATATCAGTAGAAGAGTCACTTAAAATTATTTCAGAAGGATTAAATTTATCAGCTTATAAATTTGATAAATATAAGAAAAATAAAAGTGAACAAAAAGTAATAAATATATATATTGATGGACAAGAAATAGATGATATTAAAATAAAAGACTATGAAAAAAGTTTAGATGAAACTAATAATATTGTAAAATCTATATATGATGCTAGGGATATAGTTAATGAACCAGCTAATGTTATCTATCCTGAAACTTTAGGAATAAAAGCTATAGAGTTTGGAGAAAAGTATAATTTTGAAGTTGAAATTTTTAATGACATAGAAATAGAAGCTTTAGGGATGGATGCATTTTTATCAGTAGGTAAGGGTTCGGACAATAAACCAAGATTAATTATAATGAGATATTTTGGTGATGAGGAAAATAAAGACAAAAAAATTGGGTTGGTAGGTAAAGGAATAACTTATGATGCTGGTGGATATTCAATAAAATCAACTGAAGGTATGGTTACCATGAAAGCTGATATGGGAGGTGCGGCAACAGTTATAGGAGCCATGTGTTCTATTGCAAAAAATAAATTAAAAGCAAATGTTATAGCTGTAGTTGCGGCTTGTGAAAACTTGATATCTGGTCATGCTTATAAACCAGGAGATATAATAAACTCAATGGCAGGAAAGACAATAGAAGTATTAAATACTGATGCAGAAGGAAGATTAACTCTTATAGATGCAATTACTTATATTATTAGAAATGAAAAAGTTAATGAGGTTATAGATGTAGCTACTTTAACAGGTGCAGCTGTAGTTTCTTTAGGAACAGATGTAACTGCTGTAGTAACTAATAATAATGAATTTTATAATGAATTAAAAAAAGCAACAGATATTACAGGAGAAAAAATGTGGCAAATGCCTAATTTTGATGATTATAAAAAGCTTATAGAATCTGATATAGCAGATTTGAAAAATATAGGTGGAAAATATGCTGGGGCTATAACAGCAGGATTATTTGTAGGAGAATTTGTTGAAAATAAATCTTGGTTACATTTAGATATAGCTGGTCCGGCTTATATTGATTCTTCTTGGGATTATTGTGTAAAAGGAGCAACAGGAGCTGGAATAAGAACTCTATATGAACTTATAAAAAATAGAATATAAAGTCTTTAAATAGAATATGGTAATATATTTACCATATTCTATTTTTATATAGATATGTTGATTTTTTACTTGTAATGGTATACAATAATGGTGTTATAAATGAAACTTTGTTTCATAATATGAAACAAAGTTTATATAATAAATAAGATTTAATTATGGAGGGCTCATGCTAAAAAGTAGAGATTTTATAAAAATGATTATTGCAACAGCATTAGTAAGTAGTATTTTAACTACAACAACTATAGGAACAGTAGTAAGTGCAGCTATAGTTAATGATAATTCCATAAATGTATCAAAGAAAGAAATAAAATCTAATAAAGAACAATTAATAGAAGAATTAAGACTAAAATGGAAAAATGATTTAACTGGTGGAGATAGGTTAGATTTATCTAATGGAACTATAGTTAAAAAAATTAAATGGTATGAAAAGCAAACGGACAAACTTTCATCTACCATAAATATGAATAAAAGTAATGATTGGCTTTGGGAAGATTCTAAAGAATATAAAACAGTTCCTGCAAAAATAACTTCAATGTATAATAATATATTAACAATGTCAATGGCATATAATTTGCCAAATAATAAATATTATAAAAATGAAGATTTAAAAAATAAAATTACATATGCAATGGATTGGCTATACACTAACGCATATAATGAGAATAAAAATAAATATGGAAATTGGTGGGATTGGATGATTGGTATTCCTGCCAAAATAAATAACATAACAATTCTTATGTATGATGATTTCACAGAGACTCAAATAGAAAATTATATGAAGTCAATTCAAAAGTTTTTACCAGAAATAAATCCAGGAAGTAAGTATCATACAGGAGCAAATTTAGCAGATGTATGTATAAATAAATTGCTACAAGGTATTATTTCTAAAGATGAAAGTAAAATATTGGAAGGATCACAGGATATTATTAGTGTATTTGATTATGTAACAAAGGGTGATGGATTTTATTCAGATGGATCTTTTGTACAACATGGAGTTGTAGCTTATACTGGTTCATATGGAAACGTTCTTATAGATAAGGTATCAAATATACTTTACTTAACAGAAGGTACTCCTTGGGAAATTAAATCTAGAAAAAAAGATAACATATATAAATGGATATCTGAAAGTTTTCAACCAATAATATATAAAGGTTATGTTATGGATATGGTTAGAGGAAGATCTATTTCTAGATATAATAGTGATGGATTTAAACAAGCATCAGGAATAATACAAGGAATGGTTAAAATTTCTATGATTGCTCCAAAAGATATGTCTAATAAAATAAAAGTTTTAGTTAAACAATGGGCTGAAGAAGCAAAAACAGTTTTTGATTTTGGAACAAGTTTTAATTCTATAAATGTTATAAATGAATACTATAGAATACTAAAGGATAAAGATATAATAGTTAATCAGGAAGATGCAGATCATTATGCATTAAATATTATGGATAAAACTGTTCATAAAAGAGAGAATTATGCTTTTGGTATTTCAAGAAGTTCAAGTAGAATTACTAAATATGAGTTTATGAATAAGGAAAATTTGAAACCTTGGCATCAAGGGGATGGAATGACTTATCTTTATAACAATGATTTGACTCAATTTTCTAATAATTTTTGGCCAACTATAGATCCATATAGAATGCCAGGAACAACTGTAGATACAAAAAGAAAGACAGATAAAAAAATATTATCTGGAATAAACCCTGGATCTTTAGAACAAAATAACGTTTATTATGAACTTGGAAATAATGACTGGTCTGGTGGAACTAAAATAGGTATTTATGGTGTTGCAGGAATGCAAATAAATAATAAAAATGATCAATTAAAAGCTAATAAATCATGGTTTATGTTTGATAATGAAATTGTAGCATTAGGTTCTGCAATAACTAATCCAGATAAAGAAAATTCAACAGAAACTATTATTGAAAATAGAAAAATAAATAAAAAAGGAACAAATCCATTTATTATTGATGGAGATTTAAAAGTAGCCAATTTAGGTGATAAAGATAAAATAAATAATGTTAAATGGGCATATTTACAAGGAGATAATGCTGGGGCTGATATTGGATATTATTTTCCAGAAGGAGAAACTTTAAATATTATAAGAGAAAATAGAAAAGGAAATTGGAATGATATAAACAGTGCTAAAGGTGATAAACCAGCAGAAAATAATTATCTAACTATGTATATAAATCATGGTAGAAATATAAAAGATAGTAAATACAGTTATGTTTTATTACCTGGAATGTCTAAAAATGAAGTGAAAAATTATTCGGAAAATTCTAAAGTTGAGATTATTAGAAATGATAAAATAGCTCAAGGAGTTAAGCATAAAAAATTAAATATAGAAGCAGCTAATTTTTGGGTTGATGGTAAAAATACTTCAGGATCTATTACATCACTAGGTAAAGCATCTGTTATGACTAAAGAAAATAAAGATGGAACTTTGACTATATCAGTTTCTGATCCTACTTTTAAACAAAATAATTTAACTATAGAAATAAATAAACCAGGTATAGAATTAGTTTCTTCAGATAAAAATATATCTAAACTAAATTTTGATAATAATAAAATATCATTTAATGTAAATACTGAAAATGCTATGGGAAAATCATTTGAATTAACTGTTAAGTTAGAAGGAAAGTAAGTACATAAATTAGTTTGTAAAAATTTTAAAAATATAAAATAATAAATGAATATAATTTTTAAAATTATATAAATAAAATATCTTAAATAAAAAGTGATAAAAAAAGTGTGAAATTTTTTAATTCCACACTTTTTTTATTTAAAATTCAGCAGTTCCTGTAGTTCTTGGGAAAGGTATTACATCTCTAATATTTGACATACCAGTAATGTACATTATTAATCTTTCGAATCCTAATCCAAAACCAGAATGTTTAGTTTCTCCGTATTTTCTAAGCTCTAAATACCACCAATAATCTTCTTCATTAAGATCTAATTCAGCCATTCTTGATTTTAACACGTCAAGTCTTTCTTCTCTTTGGCTTCCACCAATTATTTCTCCAATTCCAGGAACCAAACAGTCCATAGCGGCAACTGTTTTTCCATCTTCATTCATTCTCATATAGAATGCTTTTATATCTTTTGGATAATCCGTTACGAAAACTGGTTTTTTATAAATTTCTTCAGTTAAATATCTTTCATGTTCAGTTTGAAGATCAATACCCCATTCAACTGGATATTCAAATTGCTTTCCACATTCCTGAAGTAATTTAACAGCTTCAGTGTAAGAAACTTTACCAAAATCAGAGTTTACTATGTGGTTTAATCTATCTAATAATCCTTTGTCAATAAATTGATTAAAGAATGTCATTTCTTCTGGACACTCATCCATAACATATTTAATTACGTACTTTAACATATCCTCAGCTAATTCCATATTATCTTGTAAATCAGCAAATGAAATTTCAGGTTCTATCATCCAGAATTCAGCAGCATGTCTTGCTGTATTTGAATTTTCAGCTCTAAATGTTGGACCAAAAGTATATATGTTTCTGAATGCTAATGCAAAACATTCACCATTTAATTGACCTGAAACAGTAAGATTAGAATCCTTTTGGAAAAAATCTTCTTTAAAGCTTATAGTTCCATCTTCATTTTTTGGTACATTATTTAAGTCTAAAGTAGTTACTCTAAACATTTCTCCAGCACCTTCACAGTCAGAACCTGTTATAATTGGAGTATGAGTATATACAAATCCTTTATCTTGGAAGAACTTATGAATAGCATAAGCAGCAACACTTCTTACTCTAAATACAGCTGAAAAAGCGTTACTTCTTGGTCTTAAGTGAGCTATACTTCTTAAATATTCAAAAGTATGTCTTTTCTTTTGTAAAGGATAATCTGAATGAGACATTCCTTCTATAATTATATTTTCAGCTTGAATTTCAAATGGTTGTTTAGAATCTGGTGTTTCTATAAGAGTTCCTATAACTGTAATTGATGAACTTATTGGTAGTTTAGAAATTTCTTTAAAGTTTTCAATTTTAGCACTATCAAAAACTATTTGAGTATTTTTAAAGAAAGAACCATCATTTACTTCAATAAATCCAAAAGCATTTGAAGCTCTTAAAGTTCTTACCCAACCAGAAATTTTTACAGTTTTATTAGCATACTCATTAGTATGTCTATAAAGAGTTTTAACTAAAACTACATCTTTCATTTTATAATCCTCACTTTCAAGTGTATTTTAATTTATTTTTCGTAATTTTAAAGAATTTTAGAAAACATTCTTTTATTTATTAAGAATTTATTCTAAAATTCTATAAATATCTTAATAAATATAAAAAACCCATTCATCCACATAATGGGACGAATGGGATATTCGCGATACCACCCAAATTGCTATAAAAATAGCCAACTCAAATCAACACAAAAATGTTGTTCAATTAATAACGGTTAGATTCCGTCTAAGCCTACTATCTAAAAGATTTCGGTTAGAAACTCAGAGATGTTCTTCAATAAAGGTTTCATTATAGGACTTTCACCATCACCTATTCGCTAAAAACTACATCCTAAATATACTCTTCTCTTCACAGTAATATAATATTAATTTATATAACAAAATAATTTTACAATAAAATATTAATAAATGCAATAATCTATTATTACTCAGTTCCAGTTTCATAAGACCTAATAAGGGCAGATGGGAATTTTTTCATTTGCATATCTTTTATAGTTTTTCTATAGTCGTATTCAACAGAGCGTATATATATTTTAGGAGTTGCTTTATTAAATAAATCTAGAATAACATAAGTTGCATTAGGACAGCCATTTTTTGGTTTACCAACACTGCCATCATTTATTAAAATCTTTCCGTTAAATTCTTTAAAATAAGGAATATGAGTATGGGCACAAACTAATATGTCACCATCAAATTCATTCATTACTTCATTAAGTTTCTCATAATTTTCAGTTAAATATTCATTTATTTTTCTAGGACTTCCGTGAACAAATTTGATTTTTCGGTCACAGCAATTAAGGGTTAAATCATTTGGAAGATTATCTAAAAAATATCTATTAGAAACTCTAAGTTCTTCTACTGTCCAAGGTAAAGAAAAAGAGTTTATATGGGTATCTCTTATGTAAGTGTAAGCATTGTCCACAACTGATGCATCATAATTTCCTTTAATGCAGAGGATTCCTCTTTTTTTAATAAGTGCAATTACTTCATTTGGTTGAGGTCCGTAACCAACTAAATCTCCTAAACATATAATTGAATCAACATTTTGTGAATCAATATCTTCTAAAACTTTTATTAATGAGTATAAATTACCGTGTATATCTGAAATTATTGCTATTCTCAATATAAAAACCTCCTAATTTGATAGTAGTAATTACATAACAAGTATATTACTACAATTATATATATATTATATCATTTTTAATAAATAAAATAATAAATAAATTAACATAACATGTAAAATTAACTATATAAGGTATTAAATATAGCATAATAGAGTTATAATTAAATTAAAGAAAATTGAGAGGAGTAATTGTAGTGAAAGAATCAAGATTAAAAAAAGTTTTAAATGAAATGGAAAAAAAACATATCCCTCAAATGATAGTTGCTTCACCAGCATCTATATTTTACTTAACAGGCAAATGGATAAATCCAGGGAAAAGAATGGTTGCATTATACATAAATACAAAAGGTGAAAAAAAGTTAATAGTTAATGAGTTATTTCCAGTTGAAAATAATATAGGTGCTGAATTAGTTTGGTACAAAGATACTGAAGATCCAACAGAAATATTAATTAATATTTGTAATGGTAATGAAATATTAGGTATTGATAAAGACTGGCCAGCACATTTTTTAATTAAATTAATGGAGAAAAAAGCTGCTAAATCTTTTGTAAATGGATCGCCTATAATAGATAGAATTAGAATGATTAAGGATGAAGAAGAAATAGAGTTTATGAAAGAAGCTTCTAGAGTAAATGATTATGCTATGAGTAAAATAGTAGAATATTTAAATGAAAAAAATATGGAAAAAGAAGTGGTTAATATACTTGGAGAAATATACGAAAAAGAAGGTGCACAGGGATTTTCTTTTAGTCCTATAGTTGCTTATGGTGCTAATGCAGCAGATCCCCATTGTGTTTCAGGAAATAATAAGCTTAAAAAAGGAATGGGGATAATAGTAGATACAGGTTGTAGAAAAGATTATTATTGTTCAGATATGACTAGAACTTTCTTTTATGGAGAACCAACAGAGCATCAAAAGAAAATTTTTAATATAGTTTTAGAAGCTAATAAAAAAGCCATAGAAATAATAAAACCAGGAGTAAAATTTTGTGAGATAGATAGAGCCGCTAGAAGTGTTATAGAGAGCTATGGATATGGTGAATATTTTACTCACAGAACAGGTCATTCAATAGGATTAGAAACACATGATTTTGGAGATGTAAGTTCAGTTAATGAAGAAGAAGTTAAACCAGGAATGATTTTTTCAGTAGAACCAGGTATATATTTACAAGGTGATATGGGAGTAAGAATAGAGGATTTAGTATTAGTTACTGAAGATGGACATGAAGTTTTAAATAAATATCCTAAAGAGCTTCATATAATAAAATAAACCATTAAGTTATTTAGGTAACAATAAGGAAAAAATACATATTTAAAAATAAGAAAAGAAGAGATTTTTCTAAAATCTCTTCTTTTCTTTTAATTAAATAACACTCCTGCTATGGTAGCTGTTAAAAATGTTGCCATTGTTCCACCTAATAGAGCCTTAAATCCTAATTTTGCAATTATAGGTTTTTTCTCAGGTGCTAATCCACCA
Source organism: Clostridium tarantellae (assembly GCF_009295725.1). Lineage (GTDB taxonomy): Bacteria > Bacillota > Clostridia > Clostridiales > Clostridiaceae > Sarcina > Sarcina tarantellae. The sequence continues at coordinate 37,224 of NZ_WHJC01000001.1, read as the reverse complement.
ATACCACCTATTTGTATAGCAATTGAACTTAAGTTAGCAAAACCACAAAGAGCATATGTTAATATAACAACAGTTTTTGGATCAAGTGAATTTGCTTTAATAGCAGCTGATAAGTCAGAATAAGCTACAAATTCATTAAGAGCTAATTTGATACCTAACATATCTCCAGCTGCAAATATATCTTTTGTAGGAACTCCCATTAAGAATGCAACTGGTGCAAATAGTCTTCCAAGTATCCAATTTAAACTAAGATCTGGGAATCCAACTAATCCACCGAAGAAGCCAAAAATAGCATTGATTAAAGCAATTAAAGCTACAAATGCAAGAAGCATTGCACCAACGTTAAGTGCTAAGCCTAATCCTTCAGAAGCACCGTTAGCAGCTGCTTCTATAACACTAGAACTATTTATTTCTAATTCAACATTTGTATTGCCTTTAGTTGCAGGTTCTTCGGTTTCAGGTACTAACATTTTTGCTAGTAATAATCCAGCAGGAGCAGCCATGATTGATGCAGAAAGTAAATGTCCTGCATTAACTCCCATAGCAACGTATCCAGCCATAACACCACCAGCAACAGTAGCCATACCACCAACCATTATGGCACATATTTCAGACTTAGTCATTTTTTTTATGTATGGTTTAATAAGCAATGGTGCTTCAGTTTGACCTAAAAATATATTTCCAACAGCACTTAATGTTTCAGCACCACTAGTTCCTAGTAATTTACATATGAATTTAGATATTACTTTTATAATAGCTTGCATTATACCTAAATGATATAAAACACTCATTAATGCTGAGAAGAAGATAATTGTTGGTAATACTTGCAATGCAAAAATCATACCGAATTTATCCATGTGCATTAAGTCACCAAATAAGAAAGATGAACCTTCCTTGGTGAAATCTAGTAATAATGTAATAACTTCACTTAGTTTTTGGAATAACCATCTTCCTGGTGGAAATTTTAATATAAGTAATGCAAAGACTATTTGCATTATAAGTCCAGTAATAACTAATTTCCAATTTATCTTTTTTCTATTTTCAGAGAAAAGATAAGCTATTCCTAATATGACAATAATTCCTAAAAGTCCAATTAGTCTATTCACCGTAATTCTCCTTTATATATTAAATTCTATTGTTTTGTATGTATTGTATGTGTGTTGTGTGTGTTGTATGTAAACTTAATATTATATTTCTTTTATTATGTTAGTCATTAAAGTTATGAATTTCTTTCTAGCTTTTTCTGAAGTTTCCATAACCTCTTCATGATTTAAAGGTTGCTCTAATATACCTGCAGCCATGTTTGTCATACAAGAAACTCCTATTACTTTCATTCCGCTGTGGTTAGCTACAATTACTTCTGGAACTGTAGACATGCCTACTGCATCACTACCTAATGTTCTAGCCATTCTTATTTCAGCAGGAGTTTCATAAGTAGGACCACTAAACATAGTGTAAACGCCCTCTCTAACTTCTATGTTTAAGTTAGCTGCAATTTCTCTAACTTTTATTCTTAAATTTTTATCATATGAATTGGACATATCAGGGAATCTAGTTCCAAATTCATTTAAGTTTTTACCTACTAGAGGATTTGCTCCAGATAAGTTAATATGGTCAGATATTATCATTAAATCTCCTGGTGTGTAATCAACATTAACAGCTCCAGCAGCATTAGTAACAATCATAGTTTCAACACCTAAAAGTTTCATAACTCTTACTGGGCAAGTAACTTCTTGCATGTTATATCCTTCGTAATAATGGAATCTTCCTTGCATAGCAATAACTACTTTACCTTGGAATTTTCCTATAACCAATCTACCTGCATGACCTTCAACTGTAGAAACAGGGAAATTTGGAATTTCATTATATGGATAAAATTCTGGCTCTTCGATTTGGTCAGCTATTGCTCCCAGTCCTGATCCCAAAATTAATCCTACAGTTGGTGTATATTTTGATTTTGACTTTATATAGTCAGCAGCAGTTTGTATTTGTCTTGATAAATCCATAATAGGTACCTCCAAATTAAATGATTAATATATTTAATATTTGATTTATATATAAAAATTATTAAAATTTTTATTTCATAATTAACTTTCTTAAATGAATAATAGTTCATTACATTATAAATAAACGTTTAACTAATAGATAAAAACTATTAATAATAAGCTTTAAACATTTACATAAAATAGTAAAGAGGCTTAATTAAATATTATAACTTGTACTAAAGTAATTCTTAAAACCTAATATTTAATGATTACTTTTTCAAATAAGAAATTTATCATGTAATAGTATATTAACATTAATAAAGAATTTAATCAATTTTTTTATTTTAAAAAAATACACAAAAAAACAGATTACGACAAAAAAGATACGGTATATTTCCGTATCTTTTAAAAATAATATGTTTTAATTTAATTTGCATTTAAAAATAGCTCTCCTACTTTAACTACATCACCAGCTCCTACAGTTAAAAGTAAGTCACCTTTATTTGTATGTTTTAATATATAATCTAAAGCTTCTTCATGAGAGCTAACATTTATACATTTAACACCATTTTTTCTAATAGCATCTCCTAATTGTTTAGAAGAAATTTCTCCAGTATCTTTTTCTCTAGCGGCATATATATCCATTAAGATTAATTCATCAGTATCTTTGAAGCAAGTAGCAAAATCTTCAAAAAGAGTTTTTGTTCTAGTATATGTGTGAGGTTGAAATACACAATACATTTTATTATGAATCATTTTTTTTGCAGTGGATAAAGTTGCTTTTATTTCTACAGGATGATGTGCATAATCATCTATAAAAGTAACTCCATTTTTTATACCTTTATATTCAAATCTTTTATGTGCACCTTTAAATGAATTTAATCCATCATATATTGATTGTAGTGATATATCAAAAATTATACCTAAACATACTGCTGATAATGCATTAGAAACATTATGCATTCCAGGAACATTAAGAGTTAAATTTAATAGTTTAATTGAATCTTTAAAAACATCAAATGTAGCACACCCTTTTTCATTAAATACTATATTTTTAGCTTGAACAGCACCATTATTTATTCCGTAAGTTAATGCATTACACTTGCAATTTGATATTACTTCAAGAACTTTTTCATCGTCAGCATTTGCTATAATATAACCATCTGAAGGTATTATATTTACAAATTGTTTAAAAGTATCTTTTATATGATCAATATCTTTATAAAAATCTAAATGATCAGCATCTATGTTTAAAATTATTCCTACATATGGGTGAAATTTTAAAAAGCTTTGTTTGTATTCGCAAGCTTCAGTAATAAAGTAATCACTATTACCTACTCTAAAATTACCATTGATTATATCTAAGTCTCCACCAACTAATATAGTTGGGTCAAGATTTCCAGCTAATGTAACATGAGAAATCATTGATGTAGTAGTAGTTTTACCATGAGTTCCTGCCACTGCAACATTTAATTTATGACCTTTCATAATTTGTCCTAAAAATTCTGCTCTATCCATAAGTTGGATGTTATCCATTTTTGCTTTAATTATTTCAGGATTATTTTGAGCAATAGCAGCTGTATACACGACTAAATCCACATTTTTTAAATTAGATTCATTATGGTTTATGTATATTTCAGCTCCTTCTTTTCTTAAACGGCATGTTATTTCTGATTCTTTAGAGTCAGATCCAGATACCTTGTAACCAGCGTTTAAAAGTACTGCAGCAAGACCACTCATACTTACTCCACCAATTCCTATAAAGTGGACTTTTTTATGAACATCTTTTAATAAATCAAAAGACAAAATATCAACTCCTTTTTTAAATATACATTAATAATTATACACACTTTTGCACAAAAACAGGCAATAAAAATACTTTTTAAAAATATTTTATGATTTTATTAAGCTATTTGATACATTAAAATACTATATACAATTAATAATTAAAATAAATAAAAAAAAATTCGTAGCTGTGCTTATAATATACCTTAAAAATAATTAAAATTTTTGTTATAATAAGTACGTTAAATAAAATATATATTTTTAAAAATGGTTAAATTGTATAACTGATGAACTAAAAGGTTAAAATTATATAATATAATTCGTTAAAATGTGAAGGTGATAAAAGTGGAAAAGTTAAATAGAAATAGTAGAGTAGTAATAATAACAAAAATACTTATAGAAAATCCTAATAAAATAATAGGTCTTAATTATTTTTCGGAAATGTTAAATGCAGCTAAATCAACTATAAGTGAAGATATAGTTATAATTAGAGAAATATTAGATAAATTATCTATGGGAAAAGTTGAAACTATTGCAGGTGCTGCTGGTGGAATAAAATTTATACCTAAGATAGGAAAAGGTGAGTCACAAAAATTTTTAGAAAACTTATGTAAATTAGCTAGTGATTATAGAAGATTAGTTCCAGGAAATTTTTTGTATGTTACAGATATAATGTTTGATCCATCTATTATAAGCAAGGCAGCTATTATATTGTCTTCTTTCTTCGATGGGAAAGATATAGATTATGTTATTACAGTTGAAACAAAGGGGGTTCCTTTAGCATATGAAGTAGCTAAATGTTTAGGAGTTCCATTGGTTACTGCAAGAAGAGATAGTAAAGTAACAGAAGGGTCTACTGTATCTATAAATTATGTTTCAGGAACTTCAGGGAAAATTCAGCAAATGTGTTTATCAAGAAAATCTTTAAAAACAGGAAGTAAATGTATTTTCATAGATGATTTTATGAGAGGTGGCGGAACTGCTAAAGGAATAGTTGATTTGTTAAAAGAATTTGATTCAGAACTAATGGGTATAGGGGTTCTTATAGATAATAAACTTTCAACTAATAAAGTTACTAGAAATTATGTATCTTTAATAGATGTAGTTGAAATTGATGAAAATTTAGGAGTAAAGATAGTACCTTCAGATTTGTTTAAATAAAATTAAATCCTAGTAGAATTAATAATTAGTATTAAGAAAGGAATTATACAATATTTGTAGAATATGTAACTGAATACTATTTATATTACAACTAGGGGGGTATCCAATGCAAATTACCGATGTAAGAATTAGAAAAATATCTAATGAAGGAAAAATGAAAGCAATAGTATCTATAACTTTTGAGAATGAATTTGTAATTCATGATATAAAAGTTATAGAAGGACAAAATGGATTGTTTATTGCTATGCCTAGTAGAAAAACACCTGATGGAGAATTTAAAGACATAGCTCATCCAATTAATACAGAAACAAGAGAAAAAGTTCAGAAAGCTATATTAGGTGAATATGAAAAAGTTAGATCAGAGGAAGCTTCTGAATAAGATTTTATTAATTAAGGAATAAAAGGAATTATCCTTTTATTCTTTTTTGAAGTAATTTTAAATTTATAATTAAATTTTTTTAGTGTATAAGCGTATAATTAAATAAATCATAGTTATTGAAATAGTTTAATTAATAAAATATAATAAAAATTGTTATAAAAAAACAATAATATTTTATAATTAAACTTAAAAACATATAATTTGTTTTATTTAGACAAATTGAGTACTCTATTTATTTAAATATTTAACATAAAGAGGTGTATTTATGAAGAAATGTGCTATAATATTAGCAGCGGGACAAGGTAAGAGAATAAAATCTAATCTTCCAAAAGTACTTCACAAAGCATGTGGAAAAGAAATGGTAAACCATGTTGTGGATACTATGAGAAATGCCGATATAGAAGATGTAAATGTAATAGTAGGAAAAGGAGCTGAATTAGTTAAAGAAAAAACTAATTCTAGAAGTGTTTCTTATTCATTGCAAGCTGAACAATTAGGCACAGGGCATGCGGTAAAATGTGCTAAAGATTTTTTAGTAGGTAAAACGGGAGTTGTAGCTATATTTACCGGTGACGCACCGCTTATAAAAGCTGATACAGTAACAAAATTAATAGAAAAACATAAAGCAGAAAATAATTTTGCTACGTTATTAACATCTATTATAGATAATCCAACTGGTTATGGAAGAATAGTAAGAAGAAATGATAGTGTTGATAGGATTGTTGAACATAAAGATTGTAATAATGAAGAATTATCTATAAACGAAATTAATGCAGGCATGTATTGTTTTGATATAGAGTCATTATTAAATGCTTTAGATAAATTATCTAATAATAATGCTCAAGGTGAATACTATTTAACTGATGTAATAGAAATATTAAAATCAGAAGGTAAGAAAGTTGGAGCTATGATAACTGATTTTGAAGAAACTTTAGGTGTAAATTCAAGAGCAGAGTTATCAGTAGTAGAAAGTATACTTAGACAAAGAATAAATAAAAAACATTTAGATAATGGAGTAACAATTATTGATCCATTAAATACTTACATAGGTATTGATGTTGAAATTGGGCAAGATACAATTATATATCCAGGTAATGTTATTGAAGGTAACACTAAAATTGGAGAAGATTGTATATTATACCCTAATTCAAGAATTTCTGATACTGTAATAGGTAATAGAGTTGAAATCCAAAGTTCCGTTATATTAAAAAGTATTATTGGAGAGGATACAACTGTAGGTCCATTTGCTTACGTTAGACCTGAAAGTAATATAGGTAGCCATGTTAGAGTTGGAGATTTTGTTGAAATAAAGAAATCAAAAATAGGAAATAACACAAAAGTATCTCATTTAACTTATATAGGAGATGCTGAAGTTGGTGAAGGATGTAATTTTGGATGTGGTACTGTTGTAGTTAATTATGATGGTAAAAATAAATATAAAACAAAGATTGGTGATAATGCATTTATAGGATGTAATACTAATTTAGTTTCGCCAGTTGAAGTTAAAGATAACACATTCATAGCTGCGGGATCAACTATAACAAAAGAAGTATCAGAAGGATGTCTTGCAGTAGCTAGAGCTAAGCAAGTAAATATAGAAGGTTGGGTAAATAAAAGGAATCTTAAATAAGCATTAGTATAAAACAAATGCAAAAAAGAGCAATTATTTTAAGGAGGTCTTCATTACAATGGAAAATCATGCAAAGAACATTAAAGTATTTACAGGGAATTCACATCCAGTACTTGCTAAGGAAATAGCTAAAATATTAGGTGTATCACTTGGTGAGGCTAAAGTTTCTACTTTTAGTGATGGTGAAATATCAGTAGATATAAAAGAAACAGTAAGAGGATGCGATGTATTTATAGTTCAATCTACTTGCAGTCCGGTAAATAATAATTTAATGGAATTACTTATTATGATAGATGCTTTCAAAAGAGCATCTGCTGGTAGAATAAATGCAGTTATACCGTATTACGGATATGCTAGACAAGATAGAAAAGCTAAATCAAGAGACCCAATTACTGCTAAGTTAGTGGCTAACATATTAACAGCAGCAGGAGCAGATAGAGTTTTAACAATGGATTTACACGCTGCACAAATTCAAGGTTATTTTGATATACCAGTAGATCACTTATTAGGAGCACCGATATTAGCTGATTACTTTATAGAAAAAGGATTAATTGATAGAGATGATGTTGTTGTTGTTTCACCAGATTTAGGATCAGTAACTAGAGCTAGAAAGTTTGCAGATAAATTACATGCTCCAATAGCAATCATTGATAAAAGAAGACCAAAAGCAAATGTATCTGAAATAATGAATATTATAGGAGATGTTAAGGGGAAAATATGTATTCTTATAGATGATATGATTGATACAGCTGGAACTATAGCAAATGCAGCAAATGCATTAAAAGAATTAGGAGCTACTAATGTTTATGCTTGTTGTACTCATGGTGTTTTATCAGGTCCAGCTTTTGAAAGAATAAATGATTCTGCTATAGAGGAATTAGTTATGTTAAATACTATTGCATTACCAGAAGATAAAACTAATTCTTCAAAGTTTAAGTCATTGTCTGTGGCACCTTTACTAGCAGAAGCTATAGAGAGAATATATGATGATGAACCACTAAGTATTTTATTCCAAGATTTAAAATAGTGGAAAACTTAGTATTTATTAGAATTAACTAGGATAATATCCTAGTTAATTTTTTTATAGTTATAAGATTCTTTAAATATTGTATAATATAATTTATAAATGTATGTAGTTTATGGAGAAGCTTAATTTAATAAAGGATGAGTTATATGGCTAATTTAATAAAAAAAGTTTTACTTATTGATAATAATAAAAATTTGTATAAAGAGCTTAAAGATAACTTACAAATGAGCAGGTTTAACATTAATTTAATTAATAATTTTGATATTAAAGTAATAGAAGAAGAATTAGATTTAATAATTATAGATTTAGATTCTTCTTTTATTAATAGAATAAACATAATAAAATTAATTAGAAATAAAAGTGATGTACCTATAATTGCAGTTACAACAAAAGATTCTATTTTTGATAAGGTTTTAATTCTAGATATGGGAGCAGATGATTATATAGTAAAACCTTTTGATTGTAGGGAATTATTTGCTAGGATTAGAGCTATACTTAGAAGATATAAACATAAAGAAAATGATATTAAAAATAGAATAAGTTTTGAAGATCTTATAATAGATGCACAATCATATAAAGTAATATATAAAAATAAAGAATTAACAATGGCACCTAAAGAATTTAAATTATTATATTATATAGCTATAAATAATAATAAGGTATTTACTAGAGAAAAATTATTAAATGAAGTTTGGGGAGATGATTATTTAGGAGATTCTAGAACTGTTGATGTTCATATAAAAAGATTAAGAGAAAAATTAGGTAAAGAGAATGAGTGGAAAATAAAAACTATATGGGGAATTGGATATAAATTTGAGTTTAATAATAAAAAAAGTATTAAAGGAGTTAAATAATATATGTTTTTAATAGTTGGACTTGGAAATCCAGGTAAAGAATATGACATGACAAGACATAATATAGGATTTGAAGTTATTGATTATATTGCAGATAAGTATAATATTCAATTAAATAGGGTAAAATTTAAAGGTGTATGTGGAGAAGGTTTTATAGAAGGAAAAAAAGTTATTTTATTAAAGCCTACTACATATATGAATTTAAGTGGAGAAAGTATTAAGGCAATTATAGATTTTTATAAACTAGAAGAAGATGAAATTATAGTTATATATGATGATATAAGCTTACCAGTAGGAAAAATAAGGATAAGAGAAAAGGGAAGTGCTGGTGGACATAATGGAATAAAAAGTATAATACAGCATTTAGGCAATGATAAATTTCCAAGAATTAAAGTTGGTGTGGGACAACCTACTCACGATTTAATATCTCATGTTTTAGGAAAGTTTTCTAAAGAGGAGATAGAAGTATTGAGAAAGGTTATCCCTGTTTGTAGTGATTCAATATCTGAGAGTTTAAAAAAATCAGTTAAAGATTCTATGAATAAGTTTAATGGATTTACAATAGATTAATTTGAATGGTGGTGTTAAGGTGAGATTAAAGGGGTTAATAAACCCATTATTTGAAAATAAAAAATTTAAGAGCATACAAAAAAGTATAAATGAAAAGTTGTATCCTATAGAAGTTACAGGATTATCAGAGTCAGGGAAGAGTTATATTTTAGATGGTATTTATGAAAGTGTAAATAAACCTATAGTAATTGTTACACATAGCGATGTAGAAGCAAGAAATTTATATGAAGATTTAGGATTTTATACATCAAAAGTTTTTTATTTACCAACAAAAGAAACTGTATTTTATAATATAGATGCTATATCAGGAGATTTAAGATGGGCTAGATTAAAAGTAATAAAAGAAATGCTAGATACAAGTAAAAAAATAATAGTTACTTCCATAGAAGCATTTTCTTCAATATACACTCCATTAGATTTATATGAAAAACATAATTTTAAAATTCAAGTTGGTAACACATTAGATTCAAATGAGTTATTTCAGAAGTTAATAGAATGTGGTTATGAAAGAACAGAAATTGTAGAAGGAAAAGGTGAATTTTGTTTAAGAGGAGGAATTGTAGATATATATCCTCCGCATAGTAATTTTCCTTTTAGAATAGATATGTTTGATAATGAAATAGAATCTATAAAAACATTCAATGTTGAATCACAAAGAAGCATTGAAAAAGTAGATGCTATAGAAATTTTCCCCGCAAAAGAAACAATATTAAATGAAGAAATAATTAAAGAAGCTATAGGAAAAATAAGTAGTGAATTAAATGAAGTTAATTTATCTAGAAATAACAATGAAGAAATTTCAAATCGTATAACAGAAATAGTAAAAAGCAATATAGAGTTATTAAAAGAAAATGGTAGCTTTGAAACTATAGATAGTTATTTACCATTTTTCTTTGATAATCCTTCAACTTTATTTGATTATATTAAAGATTATATTATTATTGTAGATGATGCTCAAAGATGTAAGGGTAAATTAGAAAGTGTTTTATTTGAGTTTAAAGAAAATTATGAATCTTTTTTAGAAAGAGGTAACATATTACCTTCTCAAGGAAAGTTAATGTTAAATTTAGAAACTATATTAGGAAACTTTCAAGGCAAAGAAGTTATAGCAATAAATTCCTTTCATAAAGAAGATAGTTTTTTATCTAGTTATTTAAAAGTTGATTTTAATCAAATAACTCTTAATAATTATCAAGGACAATTAGATTTATTAATTGAAGAGATAAAAGATAAAAAATCTAATGGATTTAAAACATTAATACTTTCAGGAACTAAACTTAGAGGTGAACGATTAGTTGATACTTTAAGAGAAAGAAATATAGAAAGTGTTTATAGAGAGAATGTTGAAGAGATATTTGAAGGTGAGATAGCAATAACATTTGGTAATCAATTAAAAGGATTTGAATTTTCAGATTTAAAATTGTGTTTAATTTCAGATAAAGAAGTATTTGGTGAAGCTAAAAGAAAAATGCCTAAAAAGAAAGCAAATAAAAAAGGTGTTGCTAAAATAAGAAGTTTTGGTGAATTACGACCAGGAGATTATGTAGTTCATGTAAATAGTGGCATAGGTGTTTTTAAAGGTATAAAGCAAATAGAAGTTAATGGACATAAAAGGGATTATTTAGATATAGAATATTCTAAAGGTGATAAATTATATGTTCCAGTAGAACAATTAGATTTAGTTCAAAAATATATTGGTGCTGAAGGAATAGAACCTAAAATAAATAAATTAGGTGGAAATGAATGGCAAAAAGCGAAGGCGAAAGCTAGAAAATCTATAAATGATATAGCTGGAGATTTAGTTAAATTATATGCTGCTAGAGCTACTTTGAAAGGGCATAAATTTATTAAAGATACAGAATGGCAAAATCAATTTGAAGATGAATTTCCTTATGAAGAGACTCCAGACCAATTGACTTCTTTAGAAGAAATAAAAAAAGATATGGAATCTAATAAACCCATGGATAGATTATTATGTGGTGATGTTGGATATGGTAAAACAGAAGTTGCTATAAGAGCAGCATTTAAAGCTGTTATGGATGGTAAACAAGTTGCATTTTTAGTTCCTACAACTATATTAGCAGAACAACATTATAAAAATTTTATAAAAAGATTTAATGGATTTCCAGTTAAAATTGATATGATTAGTAGATTTAGAAGCAAAAAAGATCAAACGACTACATTACAATATTTAAAAGAAGGAAATATAGATATACTAATAGGTACACATAGGTTAGTATCAAAAGATATTCAGTTTAAAGATTTAGGACTTTTAATTGTTGATGAAGAACAAAGATTTGGAGTTACACAAAAAGAGAAAATTAAAAATGTTAAAAAAAATATAGACGTTTTAACATTAAGTGCTACACCTATTCCAAGAACATTGCATATGTCTTTAACTGGTGTAAGAGATATATCTGTAATAGAAACCCCTCCAGAGGATAGATATCCTATACAAACTTATGTAGTTGAGCATAATGATCAATTATTAAGAGATGCTATTCTTAGAGAAATAAATAGGGAGGGGCAAGTTTTCTTTGTTCATAATAGAGTAGAAAGTATACAATCAATAGCAAGCTATGTTCAAAATTTAGTTCCAGAATGTAAAACAAGTATTATACATGGACGGATGACTGAAAGACAGCTTGAAAAAGAAATGATAGGATTTATGAATAAAGAAAGTAATGTTTTGGTTTGTACATCAATTATAGAAACTGGAATAGATATACCTAATGTAAATACTATGATTGTTTATGATGCAGATAAAATGGGACTTTCTCAGCTTTATCAATTAAGAGGAAGAGTTGGTAGAAGTAATAGAGTGGCTTATTCTTATTTTGTATATCAGAAAGATAAAGTTTTGACGGAAGTAGCAGAAAAAAGACTTAAAGCATTAAAGGATTTTACTGAGCTAGGTTCAGGATTTAAGATTGCTATGAGAGATTTAGAAATTAGAGGTGCTGGAAACATGATGGGATCTGCTCAGCATGGACACATGTCATCTATAGGATATGATTTATATTGTAGAATGTTAGAAGATACAATCAAAATAATTAAAGGTGAAATTGATCAAGAACCTGTTGAAACAACAGTTGATATAAAAGTTGATGCATTTATATCATCAGACTATATAAATGATGAAACTCAAAAAATTGAAATTTATAAAAAAATAGCGGCTATAGAGAATGAAGAAGATTATTTATATGTGAAAGAAGAGTTAGAAGATAGATATTTATCAATTCCTCAAACAGTATTTAATTTAATGGATATAGCATATATAAAGAGCAAAGCTAGGTTGTTAAATATAGAAGAAATAAAAGAAAGAAATGAAGAAATTATCTTTACGTTTGAAAGTAGAGAAAGAACAGATAAAAGAATTTTTTTAAAGTTATTAGAAAAACATAAAAAGAATATATTGTTTAAATTTGGAGATAAACCGACCTTTAATTATCGTTTTAAAGATGTAAAAAAAGAAGATTTATTGAAAATATTTAAAGATATTTTAGATGAACTGGTGAAAAATAAAAACCTTAAGAAAAAGTAAATTGAAATATTATTGTAACATTGCTATACTAAAATTATTAGGTAATAGAATATTATGTAAAAAAGATTAAAAAGTGAGGTAACAAAATGGGTAAAGTTAAGAAGGTAGTAGCTGCAGCTTTGGTTGGAGCATTGATGTTTTCCGCTGTAGGGTGTGGAATGATTGAAAAAACAGAATCGGCAAAGCAAGGAACAGTAGTTGCTAAAGTTAATGGAGAAAAGATAACATTAGGTGATGTAGATAAAGAATTAGAATCAACATATAAAAGAATGGAACAGCAATATGGTGAAAATTTTAAAGAAGATCCAAAAGCAAAAGAGATGATTGTTAAAAGTAGAGAACAAGCTTTAGATTCAATGGTAACAGAAAAGGTATTAATAGCTAAAGCTAAAGAATTAAAGTTAGTGCCTTCAGATGAAGAACTAACTAAAGAAGTTAATCAAAAATTTGATGATTTAAAAAATAAATTAGGTGAAAATTTCCAAGCGGCTATGGATGCTGATGGATTTACAGAGGAAACTTTAAAAGATTATTTAAAGAATCAAATAATAGTAGAAAAAGCTGTTGACTATGCTGTTAAAGATATTGCAATTTCTGATGAAGATATTAAGTCATATTATGAGGAAAATAAAGAACAATTTAAGCAAAGCGCAGGAGCTAATATGAAACATATATTAGCAGCTACTGAAGATGAAGCTAAAGATATAAAAGCTAAAATAGATGCAGGAACAAGCTTTGATAAGTTATTTGAGGAATATAAAAATAATAAAGCTCAAGGTAAAAAACCTATAGCAGAGGATTTAGGATTTGTTGCTTATAATGAACAAAATTTTGATCCAGCATTTTTAGAAGGAGCTAAAAATTTAAAAGAAGGTGAAGTTTCAGCACCAGTTAAAAGCAGTTTTGGATATCATATAATACAAGCTACTGGTATTAAATCAGAGGAACATATACCAACTTTGGATGAATCAAAAGAAAAAATAAAAACTATATTAGAAAATCAAAAGAAAAGTGAAACTTTAAAAAATACAATTGAGACTTGGAAAAAAGAAGAAAAAGCTCAAGTGTCTAATGATAAATTAAATCAATAATAAAAGGGTACTGATAAATTTAAAATTTGTCAGTACCTTTTTTCTATTATAGGCAGAAAGTTAAATTTAATATAAATATAACCAATGTGTATAAAATTTGAAATAAATATAATACTAATATTGAAGTAAGAAAATAAAGTTTTTATAACAAGGGGTTTTATTAAAGGAGGAAATTACAAATGAAGGCAACAGGAATAGTTAGACGTATTGATGATTTAGGAAGAGTTGTTATTCCTAAAGAAATAAGAAGAACTTTAAGAATTAGAGAAGGAGATCCATTAGAAATATTTACAGATAGAGAAGGGGGAGTAATTCTTAAAAAATATTCGCCTATTGGAGAATTAACAGATTTTTCAAAAGAATATGCAGAATCACTTCAACAATCAATAGGACATATAGTACTTATTTCCGATAATGATGCATTTATATCAGTTAGTGGAGCGCCGAAAAAAGATTTCATTGAGAAAAAAATAAGTGATGAGTTAGAAAAAATAATGGAAAATAGAAAAGCTGTAGTTTTGGGTAAAGAAGGTAATAAAGTAATTCCATTATATACAGATGATGATGAAAATAAATATAGTTGTCAAGTTATAGCACCTATTATAGCAGAAGGAGATGCTATAGGATCAGTTATTATTTTATCTAAAGAAGGCGAAAACTTTGGAGAATTAGAAAAAAAATTAGTTGAAACTGCCGCAGCTTTTTTAGGAAAGCAAATGGAACAATAACAAAATATTTATTATGCCTACGAAAAAAAGTAGATTTAATAAATAGTCATAATGCCTCCAAATTTTAAATAATATAAAATAGTAAAGTTTTAAAATTTGGAGGTGTTTTATGAATAAGCAATCTCTTATTAAAGGAAGCTTAATACTTGCATGTGCAGGAATTTTAGCTAAATTTCTTGGTTTATTTTTTAGATGGCCTTTAATAATGCTTATAGGTGATGAAGGATTAGGATATTATCAAATGACCTATCCTTTATATATGCTTTTTATAGCTATATCAGCTGGTGTACCCACAGCTGTTTCTAAACTAGTATCTGAAAAAAACGCAGTTGGAAACAGGGAAGAAGTTTTTCAAGTTATAAAAGAAGCTTTAAAGGTAATGATATTTTTAGGAATAGGTATGACTTTATTTTTTAGTGTTTGTGGAAAATGGATTATAAATATTTTACAATGGGACCCTAAAGCATACTATTCAATAATAGGAATAAGCTTGGCACCATTGTTTATAGGAATTATGACACCATTAAGAGGATTTTTTCAAGGATTACAAAATATGACACCAACAGCTACATCTCAAATTATAGAGCAGATAGGTAGAGTTTCTTTTGGAGTTGGACTAGCCTTTTTGTTTTTTCCATTAGGAATAGAATATTCAGCAGGAGGTGCAGCTTTTGGAGCTGTAGCAGGAGGTTTATTTTCAACAATATATTTATTGCCTAAATATAGAAAAATAAAAAAAGAATTTAAAATAAAGAAAATAAAAAGTAATAATAAAATATTTAATGAAATAATAAAAGTTGCTTTACCAATATCTATTGGAGCAGCAGTTGGTAGTATAATGGGTGTTATAGACTCTATATTAGTTCCTCAAAAATTATTAGAATCAGGATTAAGTTCCCAAAACTCTACAATTTTATATGCACAATTAACTGGAAAAGCAACTGTTTTCACAAATATCCCCATGACTTTAGCGGTTTCTCTTTCAGCATCTATAATACCAATAATTTCAGAATTGTATACATTAAAAAATAGAAAACAGTTAGATAATAAAATAAATATGGCAATGAAATTATGTATGTTGGTAGCAATTCCTTGTTTTTTAGGATTATTTTTTATGGCAGAACCTATAATGAAATTAATTTTTCCAGGAAAATCTGAAGGATTTATAATATTAAAATATTTAGCTATAAGTGTACCATTTTTGGTTACAACTCATATAACTACTTCTATTTTACAAGGCACAAAATATTATTATAGACCTGTTATTAATTTAATGATAGGATGCTTTATAAAAGTATTATTAACCATAATTTTAGTACCAATAAAAAATATAAACATATATGGAGCAGTTATTGCTACTATAATAGCTTATTTGGTAGTAAGTATATTAAATGTTATTCATATGGAGAAAAAATTGAATTATAAATTGCAATATATGAACTTTTTTGTTAAACCTTTAATAGCTTCGTTAGGAATGATATGTGCAGTTATGTTATTTTATAATAATATAATTAAAATAAGCAGTAGTAATGGGTTAAGTTGCTTGATTTCTATATTAGTGGGTATTATTATATATGTAGTATTAATATTAGTATTAAAAATAATAGAGTATGATGATATAAAAAGAAAAGTTTTAATTAAAGTTAAAAAACGAATTTGATAAGTTAAAGCATATACTATAAATAGTCAGCTAATATTACTATTTTAGTATGTGTTTTTTTAATAAATATATTAAGGAGAGAGTTTATAATGCTTAAAATAATGGGATTAGGACCGGGGGCACCAGAAGCGTTAACTATTGGGGCTTTAAAAGAACTTAAAAAAAGTAATAATATTTATTTTAGAACAGAAAAGCATCCAACAGTTGATTTTTTAATAGAAGAAGGAATAAAATTTAATACTTATGATTTTGCTTATGAAAAATTTAATAATTTTGATGATGTATATAAGTATATAGCAGAAGATTTAATTGAAAAAATTAATAAAGAAGATAATTTAATTTATGCAGTACCAGGACATCCACTAGTTGCAGAAAAATCTGTTATAAATTTAATTTCATTATGTGATAAAAAAGATATAAAATATGAAATTTTACCAGCAGTAAGTTTTGTAGATGCAATGATGGAGAGTTTAAAAATAGATCCAACCGAAGGAGTAAAAATTATAGATGCTTTTGATATAGAAAATCAATTAATGGATAAGAGAGTTGGAACTATAATAACTCAAGTTTATAATAAATTTATAGCTTCAGAGGTTAAATTAAAACTTTTAGAAGCATATAATGATGATACAGAAATATATTTTGTAAGAGCAGCAGGAATAAAAGGATTAGAGAATATTAGAAAAATTCCTTTGTTTGAATTAGATTGGCAAGAAGATATAGATTATTTAACTTCAGTATATATACCAAAAGATTTAAATAATAAAAAGGATTTTTATGATTTTACTAGTATAATTGAAACTTTAAGAGGAAATGATGGGTGTCCTTGGGATAGAGAGCAGACACATAAAAGTTTAAAAAGTGCTTTAATAGAAGAATCTTATGAAGTCTTAGATGCTATAGATAATGAAGATGAGACAGCATTAATTGAAGAACTAGGGGATGTACTATTACAAGTGGTTTTTCACTCTAGTATTGGCAAAGAAGAGGGTTTTTTTGATATTAGTGATGTAATAGAAAATGTGTATAATAAAATGGTGTTTAGACATCCACATGTATTTGCTGATAGCAAGAATACCGATTCTAAAGAAGTCTTAAATAATTGGGATGAGCTGAAAAAGCAAGAAAAAGGTATAACATCTATAACTGATGAGATGAAAAGTATAGCAGAATCATTACCTAATTTAATAAAGGCTTATAAAGTACAAAATAAAGCTAAAAAAGTAGGCTTTGATTGGAATAATGTTGAAGATGCTATGGCGAAGGTTACAGAGGAGTTAGAGGAGATAAAACAGGTATATAAAGATGAAAACAAGTCAATAATAGAGGATGAAGTAGGAGATTTAATATTTGCTTGTGTAAATGTCTCTAGATTTTTAAATATTGATGGAGAATTAGCATTAAATAAAACTATAGAAAAATTTATAAGAAGGTTTTCTTATATAGAAGAAACCACTTTAAAAAATGATAAAAATTTAAAAGAATTATCTCTTATTGAAATGGATGAGCTATGGAATGAGGCTAAAAAATTAGAAAAAGAAAATAAAATTTAAAAGTACAAAAGAAAATTTATAGAAATTTAGATTTTTAAATAATTTTATTAATAAAGAAATAAGCTATTGACTATACAAAAGACTAAATATATTATATGATAATATAAGCTAGATTTAGTATTTTAACTCTTTATTAAAAAAGAGTGAATTTAAGGAGGATGTAAGAGTGAATAAAGCAGAATTAATAACAAGCATGGCTGAGAAAAGTAATTTAACTAAAAAAGATGCTGAAGCAGCTTTAAAAGCATTTATAGAAAGCGTTACTGAAACTTTAGAAAATGGAGATAAAGTTCAATTAGTTGGTTTCGGAACTTTTGAAACTAGAATAAGAGCTGAGAGAGAAGGAAGAAACCCAAGAACTAAAGAAACTTTAATAATTCCTGCATCAGTTGCTCCAGTTTTTAAAGCTGGTAAAGAATTAAAAGAAAGAGTTAACAAATAATTAGTTAATTAAAATTTATAATAGAGAACCCAAGATTTTCTTGGGTTCTCTAGCAATATGTAATAATTTTAGGAGAAGATGTTTATGAGATTAGATAAATATTTAAAAGTTTCTAGAATAATAAAAAGAAGAACAATTGCTAAAGAAGCATGTGAAGGTGGAAGAGTGATTATTAATAATAAGGTAGCAAAACCTTCTACAGATGTAAAAGAAGGTGATGTTATAGAAATATTATTTGGAAATAGAAGTTTAAAAGCAGAAATTATAAATATAGCAGATCATGTTAGAAAAGAAAATGCTAAAGATATGTATAAAATTTTAGGAGGCGAAGAAGATAAAGATGAATAATAATTGATGACTAGTAGGTATTAATAAAACCTATTGGTCATTTTTTTTTATTATAATGCATAATTATAAGTTAGGGTAATACTTGTTAAATTTTTAGGAGGGGGTTTAGTGAATAATAAAAAAGAATTAACACTTGAAAATAAAAAAAGTAACTTATCTTTAGAAGATAGAAAAAAATTATGGTTAACAGGTGTTTTAGAAGTTTTAGGATTTAATGAAGAAAAAATAAGTGTTAATACTAATTTAGGGTTATTAATTATAAAAGGTGAAGGGTTAAAAATGAATAAATTAGATGTACAAAATGGTGAGGTAATAATATCAGGATATGTATATTCACTAAATTATATTGGGAAAAAATCTAAAAAAAATTTTTTTCCTAAAATTTTAGGAAGGTGATTAAATAATTATGCTTTTACCATTAAATTTACAATTCAATATAATTATATTTGCTATATTAGCGGGAATATTAACGGGTTTTCTTTTTGATTTTTATAGGATAATTAGAGGATATGGAATACCTAAATTAATAATTATTATTGAAGATATATTATTTTGGATTTTTTGTTCATTAGTTGTTTTTGCATTTCTTTTAATATTTAATTATGCTTTTCTAGGAACATATGTATATATAATTATGGGGATAGTAGTTTTAATTCATTTGAAATTTATATCTCCTAAATTTATAAAAATGGAAAAAAAATTTATATATTTAACATATAAAAGTGGAAGAATAACGGTTAAGAACTTAATATATGTATTAAAAAGTATATTTAGTAAATAAAATGATAAAACTAATATAAAAATTTCTTGAATTAAAAATTAATAATGATTAAAATATACTTATAGTCATACTATGCTATTTATGGGGGATATAAGTATGAGAAAAAAGTTTAATATTAAAAATATAGTAATGATAACATTAATTGCTATATTTTGTATTAGTATTGTTAGGCAAGAGCTTACCATGAAAAGGATAAATAGTGATATTCAAGGAAAGCAAAAACAATTACAAGATCTTAAAAATAAGAATGAAAGATTACAAGAAGAAGTTAATCAATCTACTACTGATGAGTATATTGAAAGATTAGCACGAGAAAGATTGGGTATGATTAAACCAGGAGAAAAAGTAATTGTAAATTCTGATAAAACTAATTAAAATGGTTATTATAGTAAATAACATATATTTATTTTAAATTTTAAGGAGGAATCTTTTAAACATGACCTTAATGGCAGGAAACATATTAGAAGGTAAAGTAATAAACATTACAAACTTTGGTGCTTTCATTGAAGTAGAAGGGAAAACTGGTTTAGTTCATATATCAGAAGTTGCAGATACTTATGTTAAAGACATAAGAGAGCATTTAAAAGAACAGGATACTGTTAAAGTTAAAGTAATATCTATTGATGACAATGGTAAACTTAGCTTGTCTATAAAGCAAGCTATGCCTCCAAAAAGAAAATCAGCAAAACCAGCTGAATTTGATTGGAGCAATGAAAAGAAAAAACAATCTAATAATAACTTTGAAGATATAATGTCAAAGTTTTTGAAAGATAGTGAAGAAAGATTGCAAGATGTGAAAAAACATCAAGATGTAAAAACAAGAAGAAGAAGTTTAGGTTAATCAATATAAAGCTCCTATATTTAATATAGGAGTTTTTTATTTATATTTTAATAATGTGCTAATATAGTATAAAATATACGGTTTAATATCTATATTTTAAGTATTAAATAAAAAAAAATAAAAAAATTGAAAAAAGTATTGACACTATAGCAAAGCTTATGTATAATAAATCTTGTCGTTGAGAGATGACAGCAAAATGAAATGCCGAAGTGGCGGAACTGGCAGACGCACAGGACTTAAAATCCTGCGATGCTAACACATCGTACCGGTTCGATTCCGGTCTTCGGCACCAAATATCGCGGGGTGGAGCAGTTGGCAGCTCGTCGGGCTCATAACCCGAAGGTCGTAGGTTCAAGTCCTGCCCCCGCAACCAGATATGGCGGGATAGCTCAGTTGGCTAGAGCATTCGGTTCATACCCGAAGGGTCGCAGGTTCAAATCCTGTTCCCGCTACCATTAAAAATAAATACATGCCGAAGTGGCGGAACTGGCAGACGCACAGGACTTAAAATCCTGCGATGCTAACACATCGTACCGGTTCGATTCCGGTCTTCGGCACCAAAAACTCATCTTACAATAAGATGAGTTTTTTTATATGTTAATAGTAAGCAATATCTAATAAAGGAAAATAGAATAAGTATTTTTCTTCTACTCAATTTTTTATATTAAACTTTGAATGAAAATCTTACATCAAATCTAAATATTCAACATATTTTACAAATTTAAAATTTATATAATTTTTAAAATAAAAATAAAATATCTTATTAAATAGGATTACTAGTAGTTTTTTTAGTATAAAGAAATCTTTTTAAATAGTATATATATAAATCAAAGATAAATTTATGGCATCTTTTGTCTTATAAAAAAAATAAATAACTTCATTTCTTGACAATTATTTCCAAAGAATATTGATATAATTTATTTATGTTCATTAGAAATGAGGGGGAGAAATATGCAATTTGGAGTGAAAATTGATAATTATAAAAGATTAGAAAAAAAATCTAAAAATAAAAAATCTCTAAAATTTCAATTATCTTTTTCTAAGATAATTTTTAACATAATATCGGCAGTTTTAATTAGTAGAGTAACTATAGGTTTAAGCTTAGGTGAATTTAATAATTTAGCTCCTTTTGGAGTGGCTTATGTACTAGCTTTTTTAAATAATAGTAAAAAGCAAACATTAATAGTATCTGTTGGGGTGGTATTAGGATATTTAAGTTTGATTTGGAAAGTTGAACAAGTACCTATGTATATATTAATGCTTTTAGCAGTAGTTATATTCTTCTTAATACCATTGAAAATAAAAAACAAAATAAATATATTTATAAATTTATTTATATTATTTAGTATAACATTCATATATGGACTTTTTATTGTTAAGTCAGATATATTGTTAACATTAATTTCTTCAGTAGGAATGATTGCTTTAATTTATCCAATATATTATATGATTAAATATACTTTAAAATGTTTAGAAGATATTAAAGTTCAACATTTTTTTTCAACTGATGAAATAATTAGTATAGGATTATTTTTATGCTTAGTTATTGTTGGTATAGGTAATATAAAATTTTTGGGGTTAGATATAAGAAATATAGTTGCTTTATTTTTTGTTATATTTATTTCATATATAACAGATATAAATATGGGAGCTTGTATCGGTATATCAATGGGTTTGATTTTAGGGTTTGCATCTGGAGATTTGCTTTATTATGTAACTATATATGGAGCCTGTGGTCTTATATGTGGGATTTTTAAAGAAGCAGGTAAAGTTTTAACTTTTTTATCTTTTAATATAATATTCATTGCTATAACAATATATACGAAAAATTTTACTATACAAGTAATGCAAGAGTGTTTAATATCATCATTAATGTTTTTATTTATACCAAAAAAAATATTTGAAAATTTAGTTTTAGAAATTAATAAAGAAAAAAAAATTGAGCATTATAGTGAAGTACATTTTAAAAAAATTAAACAGGAACTAACAAGTAAATTAAGAGATTTTACGGATGTATTAGGAACTATGAGTATTACTTTAAATAATTTAGTTAATAATGATAAGTTAATGATGAAGAATAAAGGGAATGCTTTAGTTGAAAATCTTTCAGATAGAACTTGTAGCGAATGTGATATGCGATATATGTGTTGGAAAAGAGAATTACATGCAACTTATAATGGTTTTGCAGAACTTATAAATAATTATGAAAGTGGAATTAATGAATTTCCAAAAGAGTTAGAAAAAAAATGTATTAAAAAATATGCATTAATAAAAAATTTAGAAGAAACAATAAATAATCACATAATAAATGAAATGTTGAGACAAAGAATGGGGGAAGGAAGAAAATTATTAGCAAATCATATTAATAATATGGCATTAACAATAGATGAAATTGTTGATGATTTTAATAAAGAATTAATTTTGTGTGTGGAAGTAGAAAAATTATTGAGAAAATCTTTACTAAAAAATAATATTGAGTTTAGTGATATATTATGTTACAACGATAAAAGTGGTAGATTAAATATAAAACTAAATATGAATAATTGTTGTGGAGCACAACTTTGTGTTAAGGAAGCACTGCCTATTATAAATAAAATTGTAGGGAGAACTATGAGTATAGGTGGAGAAGGATGTTGTATAGATCCTAAAACTAATATATGTGAAGTTTTAATAGAAGAATCTCCTAAGTATCATATATCATCATGTGTTGCAGTAGCAACTAAAAGTGGTGAAAAATATACAGGAGATTCATATAGTTATGGTAAAACTAAAGATGGAAATTATATTGTAGTTGTATCAGATGGAATGGGATCAGGACCAGAAGCAGGATTAGAAAGTAAAATAGCAGTTGAAATAATAGAGCAATTTATGGAAGTTGGATTTAATGAAATGACTGCTATTGATGCTGTAAATTCACTAATGAATATAAAGTTCAGTGAGGATGAAAAATTTTCTACGCTAGATATGACTAAAATAGATTTATATACTGGAAATGCTAAATTTATGAAAGTTGGTGCAGTTGAAAGCTTTATAAAACGAGGTAGTAAAATTGAAGCAATTGATTCTAAAACTTTACCATTTGGAGTTTTAGAAAATGCTGATATAGATACAGTTGAAAAGAAAATTTCTAATGGAGATATAATAGTAACAATCAGTGATGGCATTTTAGATATAAATAGAGATGGATCTTTTTCAATTGAGTGGTTAGTTGAATTTTTAAGAGATACTCATTATAAACAACCTAAAGATTTATCTTTAGCAATAGTAGAAAAAGCTAAAGAATTAAGTGGAGGAAAAGCTAATGATGATATGACTGTAGTTGTATCAAAAATATATGCATTATATTAATTAAGAATAAATTTAGAGTTATATGAAAATATTAAAAATTAATAACGTAATTAATTTACAAAAGTATTTTAAATTTTAATATGGGCTATTTACTAAGTTGAAATAGTATTATTATAGTATTATTAATATCTTAGAAAATAGCCAATTTATTTGATAAAAATGAATAATTGCCATTACATATTAAATAAGAATTTTAACAAGAAAATTATTATGTTATAATAAAGTATTAAAATTTATAATAGTGTGGGGCAAAAATATGATAAATAAAGTTAAAAATTTTATTAGAGATAACTCTATGATGGATAAGGGTGATAAAGTTTTAATTGCTTTATCAGGAGGTCCAGATTCAGTATGTTTATTGTATATATTACATAAATTAAAAGATGATTTACAGATTAAATTACATGCTGCACATGTAAACCATTGTTTAAGAGGAGAAAATGCATTAAAAGATGAAGAATATTGTAAAGAAATTTGCAAGTATTTAGATATTCCTATAAGTATAAAAAGAGTAGATATAAATAATATATCAAAAGAAAAATCTATATCTACAGAAATGGCTGGTAGGGAAGAGAGATATTCCTTTTTTAATGAGGTAAAAAAACAATTCAATATAAGCAAAATAGCAATAGCACATAATTCTAATGATCAAGCAGAAACAGTTATAATGAGGGCAGTAAGAGGAAGTGGAATTGAAGGACTTACAGGAATAAAACCTATAAGAGATAATTTATATATAAGACCAATTTTATGCTTAACTAGAAAAGAAATAGAAAATTATTGTGCAAACGAGAATCTTAAAGCAAGAATTGATGAAACTAATTTAGAAGAAATATATTCTAGAAATAAAATAAGATTAAAAGCTATACCTTTTTTAGAAGAAAATTTCAATGCTAATTTAATATCTACCTTAAATAGATTAGCCTATTCATGCAGTAAAGACGTTGAGTTTATAGAAGAAGTTGTCACTGAAAGATATAAAAAATATTGTGAGAATTTTAGTGATAGTATAGTTATAAAAGAGGATGCTTTTAATGAAAAAGAAGCTATATTAACTAGAATTATAAAAAAGTCTTTAATGAATATTAGTAAAAAATTTAATAATTTTGAAATGAAGCATATATACGATATAATAACATTGCAAAAGGGAGAAACAGGAAAAAATATACATATAACTAATGGTGTAATAGCTAAAAATGAATATGGGAAAATTAAGCTTATTTTAAAAGAAAATTTAAATAAGGATTTAAAAAAAGATAAAATTGAGTTAGGAAATTTACATATAGAGCTTAAAGAAAATAAAATTATAAATATTTATGATGATTATTTTGGAAAATTTGAATTTTCATTAACAAATAATAAAATTAATTTTAATGATGAATTCACAAAATATTTTGATTATGATAAAATTTCTAACATTAGTATAAGAAATAGAAGAGATGGAGATAGAATAGTTCCTTTAGGAATGAAATGTTCAAAAAAATTAAAAGATATTTTTATGGATTGTAAAATTCCAAAAGATAAAAGAAGTGAAATTCCATTATTGATATTTAATGATAAAATTGCATGGGTAGTTGGTGTAAAAGTAAGTGATGAATTTAAAATTAATAAAAAAACTAAAAATATATTAAAAGTTAAATTTGAAAGAGAGGAATAAAAATATGCAAAAAAATATTATAAATGATGTTGAAAAAGTTTTATATTCAGAAGAAGTTTTGATTAAGAGAATTAAAGAATTAGCACAAGAGATAAGCAATGATTATAGTAATAAAGATCTTTTAATAGTTGGTGTATTAAAAGGATCTGTTGTTTTTACATCAGACTTAATTAAATATATAACAATTCCTTGTGCTATAGACTTTATGGCTGTATCTAGTTATGGAAACTCTACAGAAACATCAGGAGTAGTAAGAATTTTAAAAGATTTAGATAACGATATAGAAGGTAAAGATGTATTAATAGTAGAAGATATTGTTGATACAGGTGTAACTTTAAGTTATTTATTAGAATATTTAAAGGCAAGAAAAGCAAATAGTATAGAAATTGTAGCTTTATTAAATAAAGAAGCTAGAAGAAAATCAGATATTAAAGTAAAGTATATAGGATTTGAAGTTCCAGATGAATTTATTGTAGGATATGGAATTGATTATGCTGAAAATTATAGGAATTTACCTTTCATAGGTTCATTAAAAAGAGAAATTTATGAGAAGTAAATAATAAATAGTAAATATTGTAAAAATAAAAATATTGTGTTAAAATTTTATAAGTAATTTGAGAGAGGGGGGCCATAGAAATGAAAAAAATGTCAAGTTTAACGGCCTGGATTATAATCTTCTTTTTAATAATAACGGCAGCATATGCTTTCTATAAAGGCGGAGAAGTTAAGTCTAATATAAGTTATAGTTCTTTTGAACAAAAATGGAAAAACGATGAAGTTAAAAAGGTAACAATTATAGAAGAAAAAGATTCTATAGAAGGTGTATTAAAAGATGGAACAACTTTTAATACATATGCTCCAGCAGAAACATTTTCAAAATTAATGCAATCTACACCAAGTACAGCAGATGTTACTTTTGAACCTCCAGCAAATATGTCTGTTTGGTTTCAAGTAATACCAACTATATTAATGATGGTAATATTTTTATCATTTTTCTTTATGTTTATGCAACAATCACAAGGTGGTGGTGGTAATAGAGGTGTAATGAACTTTGGAAAAAGTAGAGCAAAATTAGCTTCACCAGATAGTAAAAAAGTTACATTTAAAGATGTAGCAGGAGCAGATGAGGAAAAAGCTGAATTAGAGGAAATTGTAGATTTCTTAAAGCAACCTAAAAGATATATAGAAATGGGTGCAAGAATACCAAAAGGGGTACTATTAGTAGGGCCTCCAGGAACAGGTAAAACATTATTAGCTAAGGCTATTGCAGGAGAAGCTGGAGTTCCATTTTTTAGCATATCAGGTTCGGATTTTGTGGAAATGTTTGTAGGTGTTGGGGCTTCAAGAGTTAGAGATTTATTTGAGCAAGCCAAGAAAAATGCTCCTTGTATAGTTTTTATTGATGAAATAGACGCTGTTGGAAGACAAAGAGGAGCTGGAGTTGGTGGAGGTCATGATGAAAGAGAGCAAACTTTAAATCAACTTCTTGTTGAAATGGATGGTTTTGGAGTAAATGAAGGAATTATAATGATTGCAGCTACTAATAGACCAGATATATTAGATCCAGCCTTATTGAGACCAGGTAGATTTGATAGACAGATTGTTGTAGGTGCTCCTGATGTTACAGGTAGAGAAGAAATATTAAAAGTTCATACTAGAAATAAACCGTTAAATGAAGAAGTTGAACTTAAAGTATTAGCAAAAAGAACTCCGGGATTTAGTGGAGCTGATTTAGAAAACTTAACTAATGAAGCTGCTTTATTAGCAGTTAGAAGAAAAAAGCAAGCTATAGATATGAATGATATGGAAGAAGCTATAACAAGAGTTATAGCAGGCCCAGAAAAGAAAAGTAGAGTTATAAGTGAACACGATAAAAGAATTACAGCTTTCCATGAAGCGGGGCATGCAGTAGTTATGAGATGTTTAGAACATGCGGATCCAGTTCATGAAATAAGTATAATTCCTAGAGGTATGGCCGCAGGCTATACAATGCATCTTCCAGATGATGATAGAAGTCATGTATCTAAGTCAAAGTTAAAAGATGAAATGGTAGGATTATTAGGTGGAAGAGTTGCTGAAAAGCTAGTTATAGGAGATATAAGTACTGGAGCTAAAAATGATATTGATAGAACTAGTAGTATAGCTAGAAATATGGTAATGCAATATGGAATGAGTGATGAGATTGGACCTATATCTTTCGGCCAAGATAATAATGAAGTATTCTTAGGAAGAGATATAGGAAAAAGTAGAAATGTAAGTGAAGAAATAAGTTCTAAGATTGATAAAGAAATTAAAGGCCTTGTAGATGAAGCTTATGAGAGAGCAGAAAGAATATTACAAGAGCATATGAGTAAACTTCACGCAGTAGCTGAAACTTTATTAGAAAAAGAGAAAATAGATGGTAATGAATTTGAAAATATATTTAAAAATTCATAATAAAAAATAAAGAATCCTTAAGGGTTCTTTATTTTTTATTAAATAAAATTATGGATAAAAGCTATAATAGTATGCTATATACGAATTTTATTTAATTAAATAAAAAAAATATTCGTAAAACAGTTTATTTTTATAGATATTAAAGTTATAATATTTATAAAGTTATATGAAAAGAGGTGCTTTAATGAAAAGTGATATAGAAATAGCACAAAGTGCAAAAATGTTACCTATAGTTGAAATCGCAAAAAGTTTAGGTCTTAATGAAGATGATATTGAATTATATGGAAAATATAAGTGTAAAATTAATTTAAATGATTTAGATTTAAATGATAGTAAAGGGAAATTAGTTCTAGTAACAGCCATAAATCCAACACCAGCTGGAGAAGGAAAATCAACTGTAACAGTAGGGTTGGGACAAGCATTTAATAAAATAGGAAAAAAATCTATAATTGCATTAAGAGAACCTTCATTAGGTCCTGTTTTTGGAATAAAAGGAGGAGCTGCAGGAGGTGGATATTCACAAGTAGTTCCTATGGAAGATATAAATCTTCATTTTACAGGAGATATGCATGCTATAACTTCTGCTAATAATCTTTTATGTGCATCTATAGATAATCATATACATCAAGGTAATGAATTGAAGATAGACTCTAGAAGAATAATTTTTAAAAGAGTATTAGATATGAATGATAGAGCATTAAGACAAGTTGTTGTTGGTATGGGTGGAAAAATAAATGGTTTTTTAAGAGAAGATGGTTTTATGATTACTGTTGCATCAGAAATTATGGCTATATTATGTATGGCAAGAGATTTAAATGACTTAAAAGAACGTATGGGAAAAATTTTAATAGCATATGATTTAAGTGGAAATCCTATATTTGCTAAAGATTTAAAGATTGAAGGAGCTATGGCTCTTCTTATGAAAGATGCAATAAAACCTAATTTAGTTCAAACTTTAGAAAATACACCAGCAATAATACATGGAGGACCATTTGCTAACATAGCTCATGGATGTAATTCAATAATTGCAACGAAAACAGCGTTAACTTTAAGTGATATAACTATAACAGAAGCAGGATTTGGAGCAGATTTAGGAGCTGAAAAATTTTTAGACATAAAATGTAAATATGGTGATTTAAATCCTAATTGTGTAGTGATAGTAGCTACAATTAGAGCATTAAAACACCATGGAGGATTAGGAAAAGAACAATTAACTATACCTAATATAGAAGCATTATCAAAAGGAATTAAAAACTTAGAAAAACAAATAGAAAATATAAAAATATATGGTATACCTGTTGTAGTGGCTATAAATAAATTTATTTCCGATTCAGATGAAGAAATAAATTTTATAAAAGAGTTTTGTAAATCTATGGATGTAGAGGTAAGTGAAACAGAAGTTTGGGAAAAAGGAGGAGATGGTGGTATAGATTTAGCAAAAAAAATATTAAAAGTTGTTGAATCTACTCCTTCAAGTTTTGAAAGAATTTATAATGAAAATGAAACAATAAAGAATAAAATTTTAAAGATTGCTAAAACTATTTATGGTGCTGACGATGTAAAATATACGTCAACAGCAATTAAACAAATATTAGAATTAGAAAAGTTTAATCTTGATAAACTACCAATTTGTATAGCTAAAACCCAATATTCACTATCTGATAATCCAATGTTATTAGGAAGACCAGAAGGATTTGATATAACGGTTAAAGATGTAAGAGTATCAAATGGTGCTGGATTTTTAGTTGTATCTACAGGAGATATTATGACTATGCCAGGACTACCTAAAAATCCAGCAGCTAATAGAATGGATATAAAGGATAATGGTGAAATAATAGGATTATTTTAATTTAAATAAAAAATAAAGCGTGGGTAAGTGGAACCTACGTTTTATTTTTATATAATAATATTTTTGTCTGAAAAATAATTCTTTAAATATAGTTAGTAAAAGTATATAAAAGTATTTTTATTTGATAAATTGTAATTGCTTGACAAATGATTATGAGTTGTTAAAATTATATTGTTATATAAAGATTTATATGGTATTTTCCAGACGGCTTTGTAGCTGTCTTTAATTATATTAAGGTGGTGTAAACACATGATTTTACTTGTAGATGTAGGAAATACAAATATAGTATTAGGAGTTCATAACAACAAGAAGTACATAGCTTGTTGGAGACTATCTACCGATGTTAAAAAAACATCTGATGAATATGGAATACAAGTTATGCAATTGTTTAATCAAGCAAAGCTTAATCCATTAGAGGTTGAGGGCATTATAATATCTTCTGTAGTTCCTAATATCATGCATTCCCTAGAAAATATGATAAGAAAGTGTTTTGGAATTGAACCAATAATAGTAGGACCTGGAATAAAAACAGGAATGAATATAAAATATGATAATCCAAAAGAAGTTGGTGCTGATAGAATAGTAAATGCAGTTGCAGCATATGAGTTTCATAAGAAATCATTAATTGTAATAGATTTTGGAACAGCTACTACTTATTGTGCTATAACAAAAAATGGTGATTATCTAGGTGGAAATATTTGTCCAGGAATAAAGATTTCATCAGAAGCTCTTTTTGAAAGAGCAGCTAAATTACCAAGGGTGGAACTTGAAAAACCAAAGAGTCTAATATGTAAAAATACAGTAAGAAGTATGCAAGCAGGAATAATATATGGTTATATTGGTCAAGTAGAATATATAATAAAACGTATGAAGCAAGAAATGATAAATTTAGGTGAGGAAGAACCTTTTGTGTTAGCCACTGGAGGATTAGCTAAATTAATATTTAGTGAAACGAATGTAATTGATGAAATAGATTCAACTTTAACATTAGAAGGATTAAAAATACTTTATGATAAAAATAAGGAGTAGATTAAAATGAAAATTTCAAACATAACTCTAAAAAACAATGTATTTTTAGCACCTATGGCTGGAGTTACAGATATTTCTTTTAGAGGTCTTTGTAAGGAAATGGGAGTTGGTTTAGTTTGTACTGAAATGGTTAGTGCAAAAGCGTTATATTATGGTAACGAAAATACTAAAGAATTAATGAGAATAGCTGATGAAGAAAAACCAGTATCTTGTCAGATGTTTGGAAATGATCCTGAAATAATGGCGTATGTTGCAGAAAAATATTTTAATACAAATAAAGATATATGTATTATTGATGTGAATATGGGATGTCCGGCACCTAAAATAATTAAAAATGGTGAAGGTTCAGCATTAATGAAGGATCCTAAACTAGCTTATAATATAATTAATAGTATAAAAAAAGTTGCAAATAAGCCAGTAACAGTAAAATTTAGAATTGGTTTTGACCAAAACAATATAAATGCTGTTGAATTTGCTAAAATTATGGAAATGGCTGGGGCTGATGCTGTTGCTGTACATGGTAGAACAAGAGAACAAATGTATGAAGGAAAGGCCAACTGGGATATAATAAGACAAGTTAAAGAAGCCATTAATATACCTGTTATAGGTAATGGAGATGTATTTACTCCTGAGGATGCATTAAAGTTAAAACAAACAACTAATTGTGATGGAATTATGATTGGAAGAGGCAGTATGGGAAATCCATGGATTTTTAAACAAATAGTTCAAAAGTTAAATGGTGAAGAGGTTTATTCTCCTACTTCTTTGGAAAAAATAGATATGTGTATAAGGCATTATGAATTAGCTTTAAAATATGATGGTGATTATAAAGCTGTTAGAGAAATGAGAAAACATGCATCTTGGTATATAAAAGGTCTGAAAAATTGTACAGATATGAAAAATAAAATTAATTTAGAAAATGATCCTAAAAAAGTTGTTGATATATTGCAAGAATATAAAGAATTGCTAAAAGAAATTTAAATATAATTTAAAAAATATTAAAGAAAAATATTATTTATAAAGTTAATATTATTTGTAAATAATAAACTGTTAATGTAAAAGTAAATTTTTATAATAATCACAATAACCATTATTTTACTTTTGTATTGACATAATTAAAGGCAGGCATTATAATGTTTTAAATGCTATGCAAGTAAGCAGTTGGTGATTTATAGAGTAAATATAATCATTAAATTTTAATATAATACTATAAAAGTAATTAATTCGAAGGGGAGAAAAATATGAGCGATCAAAAAAAACACTTAATGACATATGAAGGTGTAAAAAAATTAGAAGATGAATTAGAATTTTTAAAGACAGTAAAGAGAAAAGAAATAACAGAAAAAATAAAAGTAGCTTTAGGATATGGAGATCTAAGCGAAAATTCAGAATATGATGAAGCTAAGAATGAACAAGCATTTACAGAAGGAAGAATTATCCAATTGGAAAGTATGTTAAAAAATGCAGTTGTTGTTGATGAATCAGAAATTTCAACTGATACTGTAACTGTTGGTTCAATAGTAAAAGTTATGGATTTTGAATTTGATGAAGAGGTTGAATATACAATAGTTGGTTCAGCAGAAGCAGACCCTATGAATTTTAAAATATCAAATGAATCACCAGTTGGAGCAGCTTTAATGACTAAAAAAGTTGGTGATACTATAGAAGTTAATGTTCCTGGGGGTATAAGTAAGTTTGAAATTCTAGGAATTAGAAGATAAAAAATGGAGGGATTTTAAAATGTCAAATGAGGAAGTAAATATTCACCAATTAGAAAACGAATTAAGTGAACAAGAATTATTAAGAAGACAAAAGTTAGCTGAGTTACAAGCAGCTGGTAAGGACCCATTTGATGTGTATAAGATAGATAAAACACATTCATCTACTGATATCATTAATAACTTTAATGAATTAGAAGGAAAAGAAGTAAAAGTTGCTGGTAGATTAATGTCTAAAAGAGGTCAAGGTAAAGTTATATTCTCTGATATACAAGATAGAGATGGTAGAATTCAATTATTTATAAAAATAGATAATGTAGGAGACGAAGCATTAAAAGAATATAAGACTTTTGATCTTGGAGATTGGATAGCTGCTACAGGTGTAGTTTTTAAAACACAAAAAGGTGAGATATCTGTAAAAGTTACTTCATTTCAATTAATATGTAAATCATTAAAACCATTACCAGAAAAATTCCATGGTCTTAAAGACCCTGATACAAGATACAGACAAAGAGAAGTTGATATAATAACAAATCCAGAAGTTAAGGAAACTTTCTTAAAAAGAGCAAAAATAATAAAAGCTATAAGAGAGTTTTTAGATAATAAAGGATTTTTAGAAGTTGAGACACCTATATTATCACCAATAGCTGGAGGTGCTGCTGCTAGACCATTTATAACTCACCATAATACTTTAGATATAGATATGTATTTAAGAATAGCTACAGAATTATATTTAAAAAGATGTATAGTGGCAGGATTTGAAAAAGTATATGATATGGGTAAGAACTTCAGAAATGAAGGAATGTCTGTAAGACATAATCCAGAATTTACAATGATAGAATTATACGAAGCTTATGCAGATTATAATGATATGATGGAAATAATGGAAAATATGATTGCATATGTAGCGGAAAAAGTAAACGGAACTACTAAAGTTAATTATCAAGGAACAGAGATTGATTTCAAACCGCCTTGGAGAAGATTAACAATGATGGATGCTGTTAAAGAATATGCAGGTATAGATTTTAATGAAATTAATAGTGATGAAGAAGCTCAATCAATAGCAAAAGAAAAGCATTTAGAATTTCCTAAAGATTTAAAATATGTAACTAAAGGAGAAGTATTAAATGCTTTATATGAAGAGTTTGCAGAAGAGCATATGATTCAGCCAACATTCATAACAGATTATCCAGTTGAAATTTCACCTCTTACTAAGAAAAAAAGAGGAAATGAAATGTTTACTGAAAGATTTGAAGGATTTATATTTGGTAGAGAAGTATGTAATGCTTATTCAGAATTAAATGATCCAATAGTTCAAAGAGAAAGATTTGAACAACAATCTAATGAAAGAGATCTTGGAGATGATGAAGCGTATATGATAGATGAAGAATTTATGAGCGCTTTAGAAACAGGAATGCCTCCAACAGGTGGCTTAGGAATTGGTATTGATAGAATGATAATGTTCTTAACTGATTCTGCATCAATTAGAGATGTTATATTATTTCCAACTATGAAGCCTTTAGGTAAATAATATATTAAAGAACTAAGATATTAATAGTTATATAATAAGAAAATGCATGATTTATTAAATTGTAAAAAAATAAATTATGCATTTATTTTATAATTTAATTGTATCATTTTTATTTGGAATTAATATGAAAAAAACAATAAAAAAGAGTTGATTTTTATTTTAAAAGTGATATAATAAATATTGTAAGATGTTCCTCGGTAGCTCAATGGTGGAGCACTCGGCTGTTAACCGATAGGTTGGAGGTTCGAGCCCTCTCCGAGGAGCCATTTTAAAATTAAAAAAGTTTTTAATAGCAGTGGAGTTCCATTGCTTTTTTTTATTTTAAAATATAGTAAAAAATACATAGAGATTTTATTGACATATTTATTTCTTTTGATAGAATTATAAATATAGTTGAATAAACGCAGTGAAAAAGAATAGTAATTTTAATATTTCTTTTAGAGAGATGATGGAAGGTGAAAATCATTAGAAAGTTAAAGTGAATGGAGCTTTGGAGTGTATTAATTTTGTAAAGTTGAGCTTATGCTAAGAAGGGTGGAACCGCGGATTTTTTTCGTCCCTTTAAAAGTATAGCTTTTTTTATTTATAAAATAAAATATTTTAAATAAATGGAGGTAATATAAGATGGTAGTTGAAAAAACAATGGATAAAATAGTTGCTTTATGTAAAAATAGAGGATTTATCTTTCCGGGTTCAGATATTTATGGTGGATTAGCCAACTCTTGGGATTATGGTCCTTTAGGTGTAGAATTTAAAAATAATGTTAAAAAAGCTTGGTGGAAAAAGTTTGTACAAGAAAGTAAATATAATGTTGGATTAGATTGTGCAATATTAATGAATAAAGAAGTTTGGGTTGCATCTGGTCACGTTGGTGGTTTTTCAGATCCTTTAATGGATTGTAAAGATTGTAAATCTAGATTTAGAGCAGATAAATTAGTTGAAGATCATATGACTGAAAATGGAGCTGAGGTAGCTACAGCTGATGGTTGGACTAATACTCAATTAAAAGAATACATTGAAGGTAACAATATAGTATGTCCTAAATGTGGAAAAATGAATTATACAGATATAAGAAAGTTTAATTTAATGTTTAAAACTTTCCAAGGTGTTACTGAAGATGCTAAAAATGAAATATATTTAAGACCAGAAACAGCTCAAGGTATATTTGTAAATTTTAAAGCTACTCAAAGAACTTCAAGAAAAAAAGTTCCATTTGGTATAGCTCAAATAGGTAAATCATTTAGAAATGAAATAACACCAGGAAACTTTACATTTAGAACAAGAGAATTTGAACAAATGGAACTTGAATTTTTCTGCAAACCAGGAACAGATTTAGAATGGTTTAGATATTGGAAAGATTATTGCTGGAATTTCTTGTTGAATTTAGGTATGAATATCGAGAATTTAAGAATGAGAGATCATGGAGAAGAGGAATTAAGTTTTTATTCAAATGCTACTTCAGATGTAGAATATTTATTCCCATTTGGTTGGGGTGAGTTATGGGGAATTGCAGATAGAACAGATTATGATTTAAAGAAGCATCAAGAACATTCAGGTCAAGATATGTCTTATTTAGATCCTCAAACTAATGAAAAATATATTCCTTATGTTATAGAACCATCATTAGGCGCAGATAGAGTTACATTAGCATTTTTAGTTGAAGCTTATGATGAAGAAGAATTAGATGGTGGAGATGTAAGATCAGTTATGCATTTTCATCCAGCATTAGCACCTTATAAAGCAGCTATATTACCTCTTTCTAAGAAGCTTTCAGAAAAAGCTGATGAAGTATATGCTGAATTAAGTAAAAAATTTAATGTAGATTATGATGAAACAGGAAGTATCGGAAAAAGATACAGAAGACAGGATGAAATAGGAACTCCATTCTGTATTACAATTGATTTTGATACATTAGAAGATGGATGTGTAACTGTAAGAGATAGAGATACAATGGAACAACAAAGAGTTAAAATAGAAGAGGTTGAAGGAATTATAGCTAAGAGCTTAGAATTCTAAAACAAAAGAGAAGTAAATTTTTTATTTACTTCTCTTTTATTTTACAGCTTAAAAAGGAGTTTTATATGAATAAAAAATTAAAGTTTAAAAAAGGAGATACTATAGCATTAACAGCTTGTTCTAATTCTATATCTATTGATAAATTATATATAGTCAATAGGTTAAAAGAAATACTAAATGAGTTAGGATTTAAAGTTGAAATTGCAAAGACACTATATTCTAAAGATGATATTTTAAATAAAGTACAAAAAGAAAAAGCACTAGAATTAATAAATTTTTTTAAAGATAAAAATGTTAAAGCTATTTTTGACATATCAGGTGGTGATTTAGCTAATGGATTATTAGAATATATAGATTTTAATATTATAAAACACCACTTTACAATAAATTTAACTAGCTAAAGAATCGTTATTAAGATGATTAATAACATCTTCAAGCGTAGTTATATTTTTATCAAGTTGTATTGTTTTAAGCAACTTGCCATAAATTAATTCTTTAGAAATACAATCAGAAATATAATATTTTGTTTCTTGTGGACTTTGAAATTTTAATTTAGAAAATTTACGGCTCATAAATGGTAATAAAACGGTTAGGCTATAGGCAACCCCTATTAAATTAGCATATTTTTCTATAGCTTCTTTGTGTCTTACCATATAATTACCAAAAGACCAAAAAGTTTTAGTTTGATAAAAAATAACCTCAATATTCCAACGCATTTTATATACATTAAAAACTGTTTTAGATTCAGATTTATCATTAGAGCTATTTTGATTACTTGGCATATTATCAAAACTATTAATTTTTTTAGGACATATAGTGCTTAAATATATTCTAACTGATGAAAATTTATTAATATCAGTGGTCGTAACTGTAATAAATACAGGCTCATCGTGTAGATTAGTCATTACTTTCTTATGGGCTATAAAATAATCATTTTCTTGCTTATAAGAAAATTTACGATAATCTAATTTATCACCTTTAGTCTTTGGTCTACCACGTTTACCTGTAGGTTCAGGCTTTAAATCATATATAGCTGTATCTTTACGAACAGCACCAATAATATCAACATTTTTTAATTTTTTAATAGGTTTTATGAAAGATGTTTTTGTATACCAACTATCACATAGAACTATTACTTGATAATCTTGTAAAATAGGAGCTACACCTGTTACCATATCAGCTGCTAATTCCATTTTGCTTTTTAGTGAATCGTAAAGTTTATACTGAACCGGAATTTTTATATAATGTATATTTCCTTTGA